>CAYYSK010000065.1:4279-14650 GCA_964474345.1 uncultured Flavobacteriaceae bacterium | reverse complement strand
GTGCTTGCAGTGGTTTTGTGATGTAATAGATTTTCTAATGCATAATTCGGGTTTATTAAGAACAACCTAAGATTACCATAAATAAAAAATGATGTTTTTATTATGACAAGTGACAGGAGCAATTGTTTTCTGATTTTAGACTTCTTATTTAATTACATACATACTACCTTTGCCAAAAAATATAAGCCCTTATGGAAGCTCGAACACCTAGTGAATCTAAAACAATACTAACAGATCTTGTTTTACCTAGTGAGACCAATCCTTTGAACAATCTTTTTGGAGGAGAATTATTAGCTAGAATGGATAGAGCAGCAAGTATTGCTGCGAGAAGACATTCCCGTAGGATTGTTGTAACTGCTTCTGTAAATCATGTAGCTTTCAATAAAATGATTCCTTTAGGAAGTGTTGTTACTGTTGAAGCAAAAATTTCAAGAGCTTTTAAAACTTCTATGGAAATCTTTATTGATGTATGGATTGAAGATCGTGAAAGTGGTATTTGTAGTAAAGCAAATGAAGCCATCTATACATTTGTAGCTGTAAATGAGCAAGGACAGCCTGTTCCTATTCCTAAGGTTGTTCCGGAAACTGAAGATGAAAAACAACGTTACGATGCAGCACTAAGACGCAAACAATTAAGTCTTGTTCTTGCAGGGAAAATGAAACCTGACGAGGCTACAGAATTAAAAGCCCTTTTTACATAAATATAGTATTCATATTATTAGAATTATCTAATAATTTATAGTAGTGACTATTTCTTTATACGCTTTCGCGAAAGCGTAATAAACGAACATTAAGTTCAAATTATAAAAATGTAAGGAATCTTCTTCAAGCATGACTACATAAGTTTGACATAATTTTCCAACATATAGTCATATACAATCATAAACATCCTACTATCATGAAAAAAACTACATTCTTGTTTCTATTTATTTCTATTCCTTACTTATTAATTGCTCAAGTATCTAATGTTGTAACTGGACTTTCAGATCCTTTTGACGTCGTTATAGAAGGTTCAAATGCCTATGTAGCAGAATTTGCAGGAAATACTATTGTTCGTGTAGATTTAACGGCTACAAATCCAACAGCCGAAGACATTATCACAGGTATTAATGGTCCCACAAGTCTTCTTTTTGATGGTGATGATGTATATATCTCTCAAGTAGGCGGAACTATTACACGTAGAGATGCAAGTGATCTCACTTCAAATCAGACAACCATTGCCACAGGATTAGTAACACCAGTCTCTATGGTTCGCATAAATAATGATCTTTATTTTTCTGAGTTCCAAGGAGGGCGTATTGGACGTATAGATCTTACATCTGGAGCTATTTCTACTGTTGTAAATGGACTCAATTTTCCTGAACAAATTGTGCTTGTTGGCGATGAATTATTCATTGCACATGCGGGAGCAAATCGAGTTTCAAAATTTAATGTAACAGATACAAATCCCACATTAGAAGATGTTGTTACAGGTCTTAATAACCCTGCAGGAATACATGCCGTAGGTTCTATATTGCTAGTAACAGAATTTGTAAATAATGGTTCTGTATTTCGCATTGATACCTCAGAAACTACACCTACAGCTGTAGAAATTGTAAATGGACAAAACAATCCTTTTGGTGTAAGTTTTTTTAATAATGATTTATACTTTGTTCAAAATGGAGCAGGTACTCTATCACGATTTCAAGGAAATGTTCTTTCTGTAGAAGAAACATCTATTTTAAATACTATGACTGTTTTTCCAAATCCAAGTCAAGGACAATTTTCTATTACTGGTTTACAAGGACAAGAAGTCAATGACGCAATCATTATTGACACTTCAGGACGCATTATAAAGCGCTATAACAAGCAAGATATAGTATTAAACACCTTCAGTGTTCAAATTGCTAGTGGAACCTATTTTATAGCTTTAAACACCAAAACAGGCAGCATCACAAAACAGATAATTATTCAATAAATAAACTACGTCAAAACTTAATCCCTGTACGCAAACGTATAGGATTTGGCAAAAAGGGGCTTGATGGTTCAAGTCCCTTTTTCTGAATAATCGGTTGTACAAATTGTATAGAACCGTCCCAGTTTTTGGTAAACTGATAGTCGACTCCCACAGAAAAAGATACTCCTTTTAATATAAATACACCTGTTTCTCTATCTCGCATTACTTCAAGTTGAGGGCCCCCAGAGATTTTCAATTTTGGTGAAAATTGATATTGAAAAAGTAATGGGAATTCTAAAAAATCTACATTGTCAATACGCGATTGGTTTAAACCTGTTAAAAGACTTATCGAAGGACTAAGTTTTCTTTTAATAAAGACTCCACTATACGGGGTATAAAATTCAACTTGGGACTCTTCTTGGCTACTTGTAACAGCTCCTGTTGTTTCTATAGTATAGATTTCTTTATTTTGAGAATGGCATAGCATAACAGTAAAAAAGAACTATAGTAAGTATATTATATTTTCTCATAATATATTAGTTTAAACAAAGAAAGCATTTAAAATTGCTTCGTTTTATTAATCAATACTTAAATAAAACCATGTAGTAAGTTAAATACTATTGGTCTTTGCTTACATTTATTTATTGGATCTATTCTAAATTGGTTTGGAAGTTTAATTTACAAAGGAATTTGACAGCTAATATTATTGTAGGGATCATAAGAGTTTTTATAGGTTCGTTCCTATTAAGAAAACTCAGTTGTAAATTTTGGATCAGGGTGGGTTGGAGCAATATTTACTAGTGTTACAGGCGCAACTATACTATTATTTCTATTTAATTTGTAAGAACAACAAATTACTATCTCTTAAATAATAAAAAAGCGCAATGAAACATTGCACATTTTTATTCTAATCTATACTTAGAAAATCATTATATAGATATAGTTAGAATTTAAATCCAAAGCCTATTTGTAAATTATTATTATCCAATCTTGGAGCATTAATAATACTATAATTATAACGTGCTTCTACAAAAAAGCGTTTTGTTATATTATATTGCCCCCCTATTTCTGCACTTAAGCCAACTGGACTAGGGAGTCGAATAAAACTATTAACAGGACCATTAACTTGATTAATAAAGCCTCTAGAAATATTTACATCAAGTCTAGGGCCTCCAAAAACACTAAATTTATCTGTAAAATAATATTTAATAAATATAGGCACTCCTAGAGAGGTATCATTACTACCGCCATAAGAAACGTTCAATTCATTTTGGATACTCCAATGTTTAGATAATCTTGTTTCTGCAAAAAGACCTCCGTAAAACTCTGTTTCAAAAAAACTTTTGCTAAAACTACCGTTTATACCTCCTCGTATTCCAAAAGTAGTTGTGTTTTTCTTATCTGTTTCTTCTTCTTGTGCTGTAATTGACGTTACATTTACGACAATAAGCGTTAATAAAATAAATAACTTGTTTTTCATATTTGTAGTTTTGATTGCTACAAATATGAAATATGTGTTTGTTAATTATTTATAAGCACTTCATAAACTATACTAAACAGAAAGTTAAACAAAAGTAAAGAATGTTAACTCCTTATTAAAGCAATTATTTACTTTAAATCACAATCTTACATAAGACATAAATAGCTTATTTTACTCTTAAAATAAGATAGAATGTAAGATGGATGTATTCGAAAAAATTAAAGAAATTATTATTACATACCCTTAATCCAATCTGCAGGGTTGAGTTTTGTATTATTTTTTCTTACTAAGAATTTGAGAATCGTTTTGCCATTAAAAGCATTGTAACCTACTTCACCTAAAAGTTGTTTAAAATCTACCTTATCTCCTACTTTTACAGTGATTTTTTTGATATTATGATAAATGGTAATATAATCACCATGCCTTACATAAACAGCCAAGTTACTTCCCGATACATCTTGTATTTTTAGTACTTCTCCTTTAAAAATTGCCCTCACCGTAGCATTTGGGGATGTTTCTATATCAACACCGCTATTATAGGTTGTAATATTAGGCAATGTAGGATGCCTAGATGTGCCAAAACGTCTAGACACTCGACCTCGCTCTACTGGCCATATAAAACGGCCTTTATTTGAAGCAAAATTTGATGCAAGACTTACTTCTTCTGGAGTAAGGGCAAATCCTTTATTGGATGTATCTTTTCCTGCTTTTACATTACTTGCAGCAATCGCTTCTCTAATGATTTTATCAATTTGCCTATCGATCCGATCTGTTTCTTGTTGTTTCTTTTTAATTTGAGCAGCATACGTACTTGATTTTTTACGCACTTGCTTTACAAGTTCATCTTGTATTTTCTTTTCTTTATCTAGTTCTCTTTTCGCAATTTTATTTTCTGAAATCAGGATTTCTTTATCTTTTTTTTGTTCAATAAGATCTTTATTAACTTGCTGTAACAATGCTGTACGTTCTTTTATTTGATCTCCTTGCTTTTTGCGATAATTAGCATATTGCTTCATGTATTGCATACGTTTGTATGCTTGTTTAAAGCTCTCACTGGATAACAAAAACATGATTTTACTTTGACCACTTTTACTCTTATATGATTTCTTAATCATAGCGGCATAATCGTCTTTAAGGTCTTGTAATTCATCTCTCAAATTTTCCATTTTATTGAGATTCTCATCAATCTCTCTGGTAAGAAGATTTGCCTGTCGATTTGTGATTTTTATTAAATCTGTGCGTACTTTTATTTGTTGATCCAAATCTTCAACCTGCGTAAGTATAGAGATTTCTTTCTTTTGATTGGTTTCGCGCAATCGAGTTAATTGTTCCATTTCGGCAATTAGAGCCGCCCTACGTTGTTCTAGTTGTTTACGAGTAGGTTTTTGTGCATGTGAGACAAACCCTCCTAAAAAAAGGGTTATTAAAAGAACATAGACCTGTCTTTTCCTAACGGAATTCATCCAATTCAATTTTTTCATATCCAGATGGGATAGAGAATGGAAATCGTACAGATACATTAACATCTACACTGCGATATTCTATATCAATCTTGGTTTGGTCGGTATTTTCTAGTACTTCTATGGCAATACTTTTAGGAAAAGATTTTCCTTGTATGAGTTGATGATTTGTATAATTTACATCTAATGATAGGTTATCTTTAGGTTGTGTTACTTGTTGTTTTTTAATCAAAAACTTTTCTGGTTCCATAAAAAAGAAAAGATTGAGTATGTCTAATTGTTTTTTAGGGGTAATCTTATAAAGTCCTTCTTCTTGATCTACTTGATAGTTTCCATCTCTAAGATTATATACAGTTTGTCCAATTAATAACCGTTGTAATTGTTGAAAATCCATGTGCACTCCAAAATATTCACTTAAAAACGAAAAATCTCCTTCAAAATAACGCCCATTAATTTTCTCATAAAAAGAAACGCGATCTGGTGTAATCAATGCTTTTGCTCCTGTTATTCCTAAAATAGAAGCGCTCATCCATATTTTTTGATCCTTTTCTATTCTGATATTTACAGTGACTGTTTGTCTAGATTTTGCATCTTGATATCGCACACGTGTACGTGCTACAAGTGTTTCAAAATCAAAATGATTTGCATAATGATTTTCTATAAGACGCGCGGTAGCAATATCTTCTGTTGTCGTTGTACTTGTTGTTGTTTTAGAACCACTACAACTAGCAAGAATAATGATCATAAGAACTAAAGCGATTTGTTTCATTAATTTAAAAATTTTGTAACATCTTGTTATATCATTTGGTTTTAATTAGAACTCATTATGAGCTTTCACAAATCTATTTATGCTTTTAATGCATTTGCCTTATCAATATATTGCTGTCCTTTGGTTACATTACCAGAACCTATGTACGCATCACCTAATTGCTTATAAAAATCAGATTCCATTTTTGTATTATCAATAATATAATCTACTCCTATTTCTAATTGATCTATAGCTTCTTTAAACTTTGATTGCTTATTAAGGGCAACCCCATAGGTAAGATATAACAATGGTTGAGAAGGATACAATTCTAAGGCTGATGCTGCTACACTTTCTGCAGCTGCATAATCTGACGTATCTAGTTGTAGTAAGAGCGTGTTTTTAATAAGTTCTAAATTTTCAGGATCACTATCAAGTGCTTTCTTTAGATATGGCAATGCTTTACTTTTAAGATTCTTACCTATAAAATAGGTAGCTAATTCTTGATAAATTTTTGCATCTGCAACTTGAGCATCAAAAATGGCAATCGCCTCTTCTAACTGATTCTCATATGCTGGATTTTTATTTACAAAAAGTAAAAAATCATTAAGCACTCGATGTTTAGCTTTTGGTGTGATACGTTTACTTTGAAGTACTTTTTTCATTGATGCTATAGCATCGTCTGTCTTTCCTTCTTCTAAGTGAAGTTTATATAACGCAAGGTCGACTTCTACTGCATTAGGATTGATTTCCTTTAATTTTAAAGCCGTCTCATATGCTTTTTTAGAATCGCCTTGTTCACTATAGAGGTAAATCAATTTAAGGTAATCTGTTTCTGCAGTAGGATTACTAGCAATCTTTTTTTCGATAGCATCTGTACGCCCTTTTTTATTACCCGACAATGTGTATATCCGATCTCTTAATTGATCTCTGTATATATCACCTCCTTTTTCAGTATCAAGCTCATCAAGTAATAAAAGAGATTCGTCATATCTTTTTGTAGCCACATAAATACGAGCGAGATCTTCCTTATACTGAATATCAAAAGGAATTAATTTTTTAACGATGTTTTCTGCCTTTTCATAATCTCTATTTTTATAATATACTTCGTATAATGCTTCTAGAACAGGCTCATGATTAGGTTTAAATTCAAGTGTTTTTAAAAAATCTTCTTCGGCAAGATCATATTTCTTAAGTGCTTCATAATTTTTACCTCTTTCAAAATAAAGAATAGAACGTTTAGGTTCCATAGCGATACACTCATTTAAAGAAGTGATTGCTCGCTCATAGTTTTCGATTCCTTTTTGTTTTAGAGCCTCAAAAAAAGCTTCTTGAAATCTATCAGACACATCTCCTAGGTCATCTACATTTTGATCTGCAAAAGGGGTAGGGTCTTGTGCATATATATGCTTTCGCGAAAGCATACTCAGACACAAAAACAATAATAGTATGTACTGACTTCTTTTCATATTCATTCTATCTTGCCTAAGGCATTTCTTTATTCTAAGGTCGTATAATCTCCTAAACTTACTTGCGTAAAAGAACCATTATACTTCACGTGATTTCCTATCATCGCTTGATCTAATTGTGCATTTTTGATCGCACTATTAGATTGAATTAAACTATTTTTTACAGTACTATCTTCAATCACTGTACCAGCTCCTACAGAAACGTTTGGACCTAGCGTTACATTGCGTAGCACTACATTTTCTGAAACATAGCATGGGGGAATAATGCTTGCGTTTTCTAAAATAGCACTTTTTGCTATCAATTGTTCTTCTCCGTCATCGTGTAAAAACTGAAGCATTTTACCATTTGTTTCTACAGTTACTATCTTATTACCACAATCCATCCACTCATCAACAGTTCCTGTTTTAAAGACACGGCCTTCTGCCATCATTTTTTTAATACCATCATTAATCTGATATTCTCCTCCATTCATGATATTTTCTTCAAGAACTTCTTGAAGCTTCTCTTTAAGAACGGCTACATCTTTAAAATAATATATTCCAATCACTGCTTGATCAGAAACAAAGGTTTCTGGTTTTTCTACAAGCTCTACGATTTCTTGTCTTTGATTAAGCTTTACAACACCAAAAGCTTCTGGATTTTCTACTTTTTTTGTCCATATCACACTATCTGCATCTGGATCAAGATCAAACTCAGCACGTATTAGAGTATCTGCATATGCAATTACTGCAGGTCCAGAAAGTGATTCGGCGGCACTCATAATCGCATGCCCTGTTCCTAACGGTTGATCTTGACGATAAATAGATGGTTTTGCTCCTAAACTTTCTGCAAGATCTACAAGGCTACCTACCACATCATCCCCAAACCAAGCTGGGTCACCTAGTACAAAAGCAATTTCTTCTATAGGTTGATTTAATACCTTTGCGATATCTCGTACTAATCTATGTACGATTGGTTTTCCAGCTACAGGTATTAATGGTTTTGGCACTGTCAAACTATGAGGGCGAAGACGACTCCCTCGTCCAGCCATGGGCACTATTATTTTCATATGTATTCCCGTATAAACGGGTTTGTTTTGATTAGTTAATGATGTTCTGCTTACACAGAAATTTATTGGTTAAGTTTAATTATTCTAATGTAATTAATCTGTACGTCGAATTATGATAACACACTGTTAAGTTTATACAAAAGCTTTTTATTTGGTTCCTGTACTTCCAAAACCACCTTCTCCTCTTTCGGTACTTGAAAGCTCTATTACTTCTTTCCATACAGCTTGCTCATGTTGAGCGATGACCATTTGAGCAATACGTTCTCCATTTTCTATAGTAAAAGACTCATTTGAAAGATTTACAAGAATCACGCCAACTTCTCCTCTATAATCTGCATCTATGGTTCCTGGGGCATTCAAAACTGTAATTCCCTTTTTTGCAGCTAAGCCACTTCTAGGTCTCACTTGTGCTTCTGTTCCTATAGGTAATTCTATAAAAAGTCCTGTTGGTACAATAGCACGCTCTAAGGGGCCTATAGTAATAGGTTCAGAAACGTATGCCCGCAAATCCATTCCTGCACTAGCAATAGTTTCATAATGGGGTAAAGCGTGGCTTGATTTGTTTATGATTTTAATTCTCATGTTTTCTTCGTAATATTCTTTGTAATAAAGGTTGTTCTCTATACCAAATAACACCTATTAAAATAACTGTCATCAGGATTCCTGCAAGATAAAGTTGTATGCTTCCTATTCCAAAATAATCTCTTAAAAGATAAAAGAAAACTACCGAAAAACCTATGGATAAAATAAGATACAGAGCACTATTTTTAAGGTCATATGGAATGGGCATATGCTTTCTTCCTATGAGATAGGATAAAACCATCATAAGACCATAAGCAGTACAAGTGGCTATAGCACTAGCCATATATCCTATTTTAGGAATCCCTATCACATTAATAACAATAGTAAGTATGGCTCCTAGTATAGAAATATAGGCTCCATATTTTGTTTTATCAGTTACTTTATACCATACAGATAGTGTCTGATAAATTCCAAAAAAGAAAAAGGCAAACAATACTAAAGGAACAATGTCCATTGCTTCCCAGTATGAAGGTTTTGTAACTAAAATTGGTTTAATAATATCTAATAATACAACATATACAAATAATGCGATAGCTCCTAAGACAACAAATGCTTTAGTAATCATTGCATATTGTTCTGTAGCGTTTTTTTCTTTGGCTTGACTAAAAAAGAAAGGCTCAACACCTAATCTAAAAGCAGTAGCATACAAAGTCATTCCTACAGCTAGTCGATAACAAGCAGTATAAATTCCTACTTGTTCTTTTGCTCCTTCTTCATCAAGAGGCAATAACCATTGTAAAAGTACTTTATCAAAAGCTTCATTAATTGCAAATGCAATACCCGCAATTAAAATAGGCCAACCATAAGACAGCATACTTTTTAATAATTTACGATCAAATGAAATTCGTTTAAAATAAGGTTTTATAACAAGCAAAAAAGTAAGCCCACTTGCCATAAAAAAAGCAATGAAATACAATTCAACTTTATCATTAGGAAGCCAAGAAAAAGTTGCTGTCATTTTTTGAGTAGCCATTAAAAACAAGGCTACACATCCAACAGAAATAAAAACATTAATCAACTTAATAAAAGCATATTTTAAAGCTTTCTCTTGTGCTCTCATATATGCAAATGGAATAACCATAAGTGTATCAAAAGCGACAATTCCTATAGTCCAACGCCAGTATGTGCTATCTATAGCGGTTATAACAGATAGTTTTTTGAGGCCTAAAAAAGCAATTACAATAAAAAGAAGTGTTGAGATCCCTAAGGTCCATAATGCAGTACTAAGTGCTTTCTTAGCGTTTCCTTCTTCACTATAAAATCTAAAGAATGCTGTCTCCATACCGTAGGTGAGGATCACATTAAGTAATAAAATATAGGTAAACAATAGTGAAATCTCTCCAAAATCTACTTCAGTATCAAGGTATGTAGTAAGTAATGGTGTTAATAGTACCGTTAGAAGTCTAGGTAATATAGTTGCAAGACCATATACAAACGTATGCTTAAAAAGATTTTTAAGTGTGCTCAATGAAGCAAGAATTTTATCTTGTTAAAAGTAACAAATTTATAGGTGCTCTATTTTATTAATTATAAAACTATAAACAACACATTTCTTTATAAAATTATAAAAGATCATTTTTCTAATAAAAATCACACCTAAAGATAATAAACAGAAAAAAGAAACTTTGAGTTACCTGACCTGAGATTCCT
>CAYYSK010000065.1:0-4179 GCA_964474345.1 uncultured Flavobacteriaceae bacterium | reverse complement strand
TGAGATTCCTGCCTACGCGAGAATAAAGATACCCCTCGAGGAATTGTACATCTCGAGGGGTATAACTCAAACCAAAATATTTGTGAAGAAAGTGATGTAAATATATCCTCAACCTTCACAAGATCAGTGAATCCCGATCATCGTTTCCTTTATCTTAGTTATAAGAACTTGAAAGATTGGTTAAATTTTACAAATTTTCTTTATCAAAAGGTTTTAATTATATGCCAACATCGTTGAAAACATACTATTCAACGACTTTAAGGAGAAATCGTTTTAAAATTAAGGAAATGTACATCTTATCTTTTTTAAGCGCTTAAAATCCTTCATTTAAAAATAGATTATAGAGATTTCGTTCTAAACATTTCTCAATAAGAGATTATTCTTAAACAAGCATAAAGGTTCCGCTTTCGCGAAAGTAGATTAAGGTTGCAGAACTTTGAAATTTCTGTCTAGGTTAATCCAGAGCACAAACAAAGATCTAAAAAAAGATACCCCCCGAGGAATTGTACATCTCGAGGGGTATAACTCAAACCAAAATATTTGTGAAGAAAGTGATGTAAATATAACCGCAGCCTTCATAATGCCAGTGAGTCCCGATAATCGTTTCCGTAATAATTTACGGTAAAAACATAAGAAAAGTACTACAAAACCTTAATGGCTGTGGGATAACAAAAAATCTCCAATCTTAAAAAAGATTGGAGATTTTATATTGAGATTCCCGTCTTCACGGGAATGAATTTAATTATTAAGTGCTTCTGCTCCTCCTACGATCTCAAGGATTTCGTTTGTAATAGCAGCCTGACGTGCTTTGTTATATTGTAATTTAAGCGCATCTCTAAGTTCTGTTGCGTTATCTGTTGCTTTATGCATTGCTGTCATACGAGCTCCATGTTCACTAGCAACAGAATCACGTATTCCTTTAAACAATTGTGTTTTTAATGCTTTAGGAATTAAGCCTTCAACAATCTCTTGCTTTGAAGGCTCAAAAATATAATCAGCACTAGAAGCTTCTGATGTTTCTACAGGTAAAATCGGCAAGAATTGCTCTGTTGTTACAATCTGCGTAGCAGCATTTTTAAACTTGTTATAGATGATTTCGATTTTATCAAATTCACCAACAACAAAACGCTCCATTAAATCTTCTGCAATAGTAGCTACATTATCAAAAGTCAAGTCATCAAACACTTGATTATTATTTGTAATCACATTGTGTGATTTACCAATAATATCATTTGCTTTTTTACCTATAGTCACAAAACTCACTTCTTGATTAGCATATGTATCTTCTGCTAATCGTTTTGCTTCTTTGATAATATTTGAATTGAAAGCTCCTGCAAGACCACGATTAGATGAAATAGCTACAATAAGTACTTTTTTCACATCACGATTATCTGCATAATTACTTCCAGAATCACTATCTAATCCAGCACTTAAGTTTTGCAATAGCTCTGTAAGCTTATCTGCATATGGACGCATCGCTGTAATAGCATCTTGTGCCTTCTTCAATTTTGCAGCCGATACCATTTTCATAGCACTGGTAATCTGCATCGTAGAAGATACTGAAGAGATTCTATTTCTTATTTCCTTAAGATTTGCCATTGGCGCTCTTGTTAAGGGTTATTGTTAATGATAGCTTTGCTACTTATTACTATCCTGAGATAGCTTTCGCGAAAGCGTATTCTTAATTATACTTAGCCGAAAGATCTTTAGCAACTGCTACTAATGTATCAATTACCTCGTCTGTAAGTTTTCCTGATTTTAATGTATCAAGAGTACCTCTGTGCTTTGCATTTAAAAATTCTAAATACTCTGCTTCAAATTCTTTTACTTTGTTTACAGGAACATCACGTAATAAGTTTTTAGAACCTGCATAGATAATTGCAATCTGATCTTCTACAGTAAATGGTGTGTTTTCTGATTGCTTAAGGATTTCTACATTACGTTTTCCTTTTTCAATTACATTTAATGTAGCTGCATCAAGGTCTGATCCAAACTTAGCAAAGGCTTCTAATTCACGGAAAGCTGCTTGATCCAGTTTTAATGTACCCGATACTTTCTTCATAGATTTAATCTGGGCATTACCTCCTACACGTGATACCGAGATACCTACGTTAATTGCTGGACGTACACCAGAGTTAAATAAATCTCCATCTAAGAAGATCTGACCATCTGTAATCGAGATTACGTTTGTTGGGATATATGCAGATACATCTCCTGCTTGTGTCTCAATAATTGGAAGTGCTGTAAGCGATCCTCCTCCTTTTACTAATGGTTTAAGGCTATCAGGAAGATCATTCATATCCTTTGCAATATCATCATCATTGATCACTTTTGCTGCACGCTCTAATAATCTTGAGTGAAGATAGAATACATCTCCTGGATATGCCTCACGTCCTGGTGGACGACGTAATAAAAGAGATACCTCACGATATGCAACCGCTTGCTTAGATAAATCATCATAAATGATTAATGCAGGACGACCTGTATCACGAAAATATTCTCCAATTGCAGCTCCTGCAAACGGTGCATATACCTGCATTGCTGCTGGATCTGATGCATTTGCTGCAACTATTGTTGTGTAAGCAAGTGCGCCAGCATCTTCTAATACTTGAGCAATATTTGCTACAGTAGAAGCCTTTTGTCCAATTGCTACATATATACAATATACTGGTTCACCAGCATCGTAAAATTCTTTTTGATTAAGAATGGTATCAATACAAACTGTAGATTTACCAGTTTGACGGTCACCAATTACCAACTCACGTTGTCCTCTACCTACAGGAATCATTGCATCAATAGACTTGATACCTGTTTGTAATGGTTCTGTTACTGGCTCACGGAAAACAACTCCTGGTGCTTTACGTTCCAATGGCATTTCATACGTATCACCTGCGATAGGTCCTTTACCGTCTATAGGAAATCCTAATGTATTTACAACACGTCCTACAATACCTTCTCCTACGTTAATAGAAGCAATACGTTGTGTACGCTTTACAGTATCTCCTTCTTTAATTCCTGAAGAAGTTCCTAAAAGTACAACTCCTACGTTATCTTCTTCAAGATTCAAAACGATTGCTTCAAGGCCGCTTTCAAACTCTACTAATTCTCCATATTGAGCATTAGAAAGTCCGTATACACGAGCAATACCATCACCCACGGTTAATACAGTTCCTACTTCGTCAAGTGAAGCTGATGCTTCAAAACCTGAGAGCTGTTGTTTTAAAATTGCTGAAACTTCTGCTGGTTTAACTTCTGCCATTTTGTATTGTTTTTACGCTTTCGCGAAAGTTTAATTATAAACTATTACTAAATTCTCTTTTTAATTTGCCTAATTGGCTAGCGATACTTGCATTGTATTGCGTATCACCCACACGTAATATAAAACCACCAATAATGCTTTCATCAATGATGTTTTCTAATTTTACATCTGTACTTCCTGTTAACTCTGTTACTTTGGCTAATACTTTGGTTTCTAATTCTGGAGTTAATGCTGTTGCTGTAGTCACAGTTGCTGTTTGCACACCTCTATCTTTATTATAAATATCTACAAAACTAGCAGCTACTTGCCCCAACATATTAATACGCTTGTTATCCACCAAGATATCTATAAGTCCTATAGTTTCTTTTGAAGAGGTTTTAAAAACTTCTTTTAATACAGCTCTTTTGTCTTCTGCTTTTATGACTGGGCTTTGTAACGCAAGGCGAAGATCTTTACTTTCTTCTAAAGTTGCTACAACTGCTTTCATATCATTCAATACAACATCTGTAGCCTTTGTATCTTTTGTAAGATCCAAAACTGCTTTTGCATAACGTATCGCTGCTCTTGTACTAGCCATATTGGTTTAGTTTAAGGTTGCTTGACCTAGCATCTCTTCCACAAGACCTAGTTGCTTATCTTTATTTGAAAGTTCGCTTTTTACGACTTTTTCTGCTATTTCTACAGAAAGTGATGCTACTTGACTCTTAAGATCTGCAACTGCAGACTTACGTTCAGCTTCAATAGCAGATTGCGCTTGTGCAATCATTTTGTCTGCTTCGGCTTTTGCTTCTCCTTTTGCATCTTCGATCATTTTTGCTTTGATCTCACGAGCATCTTTAAGCATTGCTTCACGCTCAGCACGAGCTTCTTTGATTAATTTTTCGTTATCTGCTTGAAGATTTTCCATTTCCTTCTTTGCA
>CAYYSK010000064.1:0-15099 GCA_964474345.1 uncultured Flavobacteriaceae bacterium | reverse complement strand
ATAGACGATTTACGATGCTTACTGAACATTTTGGTAAGTATAATAAGCTTGATGAAAATGTTATAGAGAGAGTACTTACAAGTCAAAGTAAATCTGATTATGAGACATCAAAAGAGAGTGGAGAAACCATAGTACATGGAGTAAGTGGTAAATTAATAAAACCACAAACAGCAAACCAACGTAAGCTTGTAGAGCTTTCCAAGAAGAATGACATGGTATTTGCCATTGGTCCCGCAGGAACTGGAAAAACGTATGTCGGTGTTGCACTTGCTGTACAAGCACTTAAAGAAAAATCTGTAAAACGTATTATTTTGACACGTCCAGCGGTAGAAGCTGGAGAAAACTTAGGTTTTTTACCAGGGGATATGAAAGAGAAACTAGATCCGTATATGCAACCTTTATATGATGCGCTACGTGATATGATTCCTCATGAGAAATTGGAGAGCTTTATAGAGAAAGGAGTGATTCAAATTGCGCCAATGGCTTTTATGAGAGGCCGTACATTAGATAATGCATTTGTTATTTTGGATGAAGCTCAGAATACAACACATGCTCAAATGAAGATGTTTTTGACACGTATGGGGCGTAGTGCTAAGTTTATGATTACTGGAGACCCAGGTCAAATAGATTTACCAAGACGTGTTACTAGTGGTCTTAAAGAGGCTTTATTAATTCTTAAAAATGTCAAAGGTGTAGGAATGCTATATCTAGATGATAAAGATGTTGTACGTCACGCACTTGTTAAAAAAGTGATTGCTGCCTACAAGGATATTGAGAATAGGAATTAATTACAGATTCTATTAGAAAATACTTTGGGAAGGAAAGTAATTATTAAAGATGATAGAGAACTTCGGAAAGCGATTCATCGAGATAATTACTTGATTATTATAATTCTTATTGTTTTTGCAACTGTAGATATTGATATGTTTAGCAAAACCTAGTATTTGTGACTATTAAGGATACATCATTACAAGTAATGATTGTTGTCTTTCAAATCATTTTTGTAATTACACTATTCATTTGGGAACGCAGAAAAAAGAAAATCATCCATGTTTTATTAAGTGGAAAGATAGTTAACGATGAAATTATAGATAATGTGCCTGTTAAATCTAAGGTCAGAGTTATGCATTATATCCAAGTACTTACCTACAAAGTGAATGGTCAGGACTATACGATTCATTCTAAAAGTAAGAAGGGTAAAAAAGGAGATGTCTGCATCATTATCTATGAATCTAATAACCCTAAAAATAGTATTGTATTAGAGCATTTAAAAAAGAATGTTCAACGTCTTGTGAGTTATTAATGACCTTTGTTAGCAACTATTTTGTTTCGTTTCTTTTTAAGATAAGTGAAAAGATGTGTATTCATTATTTTTGCACTTTAACATATAACCAGATCGATCTGCCATTATTATGAATACCATTATAGATACTAATTTTAATTTTCCAGGACAACAAGATATATATAAAGGAAAAGTACGTGAAGTATATACTTTAGATAATGATGTATTGTTGATGGTAGCCACAGATAGATTGAGTGCATTTGATGTTGTAATGCCTAAAGGAATTCCTTATAAAGGACAAATCCTTAATCAGATTGCAACCAAAATGATGAAGGATACTGAAGATTTGGTACCTAATTGGTTAATTGCAACTCCAGATCCTAATGTGGCTATTGGAAAACGTTGTGATCCTTTTAAGGTAGAGATGGTCATTCGTGGGTATATGTCTGGTCATGCAGCAAGAGAGTATAAAGCTGGAAAAAGAATATTATGTGGTGTTCCTATGCCTGAAGGGATGAAAGAAAATGATGCTTTTCCAATGCCTATTATTACACCTGCAACAAAAGCAGAAATGGGAGAACACGACGAGGATATTTCTAGAGAAGATATTTTAAAAAGAGGTATTGTAAGTGAAGCAGATTATCTTGTCCTTGAAGATTATACTCGTAAACTGTTTAAAAGAGGATCTGAGATTGCAGCGAGTAGAGGTCTTATACTGGTAGATACTAAGTATGAATTTGGAAAGACTGCTGATGGTGAAATTGTATTGATAGATGAAATTCATACGCCAGATTCTTCTCGTTATTTTTATGCAGATGGATATAAAGAACGCCAAGCAAATGGGCAAACTCAAAAACAACTTTCTAAAGAATTTGTAAGACAATGGTTAATTAGTAATGATTTCCAAGGGTTAGAGGGACAAATAGTTCCAGAAATGTCTGATGAATATATTGCGACTGTGTCTGATCGTTATATTGAATTATATGAGAATATTACTGGGGAAACTTTCGCGAAAGCGGATCTATCAAATATTGAAGCTCGTATTGAAGAAAATGTATTAAACTATTTATAGCGTTTTGAATTTTCCTTTACCAGTATAAATTCTTGTAAGAGCATCAAAAAGACGTTTAATTTCAATAGGTTTCCATAAAAACCCATTAAATAGTTCTTTATGTTCTTCATTATTTGCTGAAGTGATATCTGCGGTAAGTGCAAAAATAGGTGTATGCTGATTCTTGTTTTCTGTAGTTCTTATGATTCGTGTTGCATCAAATCCATTCATTTCTGGCATATGAATATCCATAAGAATAAAATCTACCTTTATTCCTTGAGCTTGAACAACTGCTTGTTTTCCATTTTTCACTCTCTTAATAGAAATACCCCATTTGTTTAAGAGTTGACGCATTACTAATGCGTTAATCTCATTATCCTCGGCTAGAATAGCAGTTTTATTCTGAAGTATTTTGAACATATCTGTATCCATTTTTGTCGGAGTTTTTGCTTTTTCAAACTCAAGTTCAAATTGGAATGCAGATCCTTTACCTTCTTCGCTTTCTATACTAATAGTACTACCGTGAAGCTCTATTAATTTTTTTACAATAGCGAGCCCTAATCCAGTCCCACCATCATTACGGGTAGTAATGGCTTGTGGCATATAAAAACTCTCAAACAAGCGTTCGTGTTCTTTTGACGGAATACCAATCCCTGTATCTTCTATTTTAAAAAATAGAAGGTCTTTTGTCTCACTTGTTGAAACTGTATTTACTATAATCGTTACAGATCCTTTTTCAGTAAATTTAATAGCATTGCTTACTAAGTTTCCTAGAATCTGGAATAATTTTGTTTCATCTATTTTATAGCTATCTGATACAGAAGGAGAAATGTATAGGTTTAAAGCAATTCCTTTTTCATCAGCAAGTCCTATATATGTTTGCTTGATGTTATGTAATATCTCTTTAAACTTTACTGGATGCTTTTCTAGTATCATCTTATTAGACTCTAATTTTGAGAAATCTAAAATGTCATTAATGATACGCAATAGATTTTTTGAAGAAAATCGAAGAGAAGTTAATAATTTTTTTTCATTTTCATCAGAGCGCTCTTGTAGTAGTGAGATAATACTAGTTACTGCATTAAGAGGAGTACGTATCTCATGACTCATCGCAGATAGGAAGTTTTGCTTCATAGAAGCAGCTTGCTCTGCACGTTCTTGCTTTGCTATAATTTTTGCTTTTTGACGCTCTAATTTTGCCTTGTTTTCTTTAGATTGTATTTTTGAGATACGTTCATAATTCTCTATTACTTTTAAAGTTTGAGAATTTAGAGCAGCATCTTTTTCTTTTAAATAATTTTCTAAGTATTGTAAAGCGATAGTAGTATTACCTTCTTCTTTATAAATGCTATACATAAAGTGATAGCATTTGTGCTTCATAATAGATAGGTTATTTTTAGTACTTATATCAATGGCTATCTCTAAACATTTTTTAGCCATTTTACGTTCCCCAGTTTTTATAAATAACTTAGCCATTTTATTATGACACATAGCTATAGCAAATTGATCTCCTACATTTTTATGAATCTCTAAAGCTTCATTAAAATCATTTCTAGCCTCTTTATATCTATCTAAATAAGTATATACTTTACCACGTCCGTAAATAGCAAAAGCATACCCTCGTATATCTCCTGTCTCTTTTTTAATGGCTACAGATAATTCTATAATGTCTAATGCTTTTTTTATGTCCCCTTGTTTTAAAAAGATACCAGAAAGAGGGTTGTATACATTGGATTCTAGATTTCTATCTTTTACCTCAATTGCACATTGTATAGCACTTTCATATGCATTAATGGCATTTAGTTGATCTCCTAAAACCTCATAAATCGTCCCTAGTGTTTTTTGAGTTCTAGATTCGTTATGCTTGTCATTGTGTTTTCTGAAAATGGTTAAACAATCTATCAGGTGGAACATTCCTAAATGATAGTTATTTGTTTTGTAATATACGCCAGCTATATTATATTTTGCATTTGCAATACCTAATTCATCATTGTCTTTTCTAAAATGCTCAATAGCTTCTTCAGACATTTCTATTGCTGTCTGATTTTCAGCACTGATCATATGGAATAATGCTAATCTGCTGAGACTTTTACCAATAAGTGAAGAGTCATTAAGCGCTCTACTTTTTTTAAGTGCTTTTTGGGCGAGTTTAATACTGTGACGCATGTTTTCGCCACGCTGTTCGTAAGCGGTCTCTAGGAGCTGTATAACTTCTAAAATTTGATCTGTATGTTTATTCACTGTTTAGGGACCAATAAATCATTAACAAAATAATACATTTTAATAGTTGGAGTAGGTTAGTCCAATAGATTATTAAAATAGTAATACATTGACAAATAGGCTACAAATATACCTTTTTTAAATTTGAAACTTCTTCTTGTCTAAAGATACGTAGCTTAGTAATAGGAGAGTAAGTATCAAGATAGAATGTATATAGTGTCTTGTAATGCTCTGTTTATTGATTTATTAAAATGAAAAAAGGAGATGTCTAATAAAAGACATCTCCTTTTTATGTATAACCTAAACCGATGTGATTTAAATTAACTATCAGGCATTTTTTATGGGTTTAATTAAAGTCTTTCAAAAATAATTAGTTCGGCAGGGTCATTATTTATTGCTAACTCTATTCGATCATCATTTATTAAAATCACATTATATATAGTATTTAATAAAAATAATCCCGAAGAATCATTTGGGAATTCTAATTCAAAAAATTCATCGTTACCAGATACTTCCCAAAATCCATTTAAAGCTCCGCTAGGACCATTAGTAATTACAATATTATCGTCACTAAAATTGAATATAACATCCTGTATAACAGCTTCAATATTATTATTTGAAGTACCTGCTACAGCTACCCAATTGCCATTTAGAAGAATAGTTTCTAACTCACTACTTTCCCCTTGCTCATTCTCTTCATCATTACAATTATAACTAATATAGTCTTCTCCATTAGTGATAACAAAACCAAGATTCTCATCTTCAGCTTCTATTTCTATAATATTCCATACACCACTAAAGTCTTGTAATCCATCTATAGAAAGTTCAAAAGTAATATCATTTCCTTCTCCAGACGCAGACCATAGACCTTCAAAAATAGCTCCGTTTGCTTCAACAATAACAGTTCCATCAGGATTAAATTCAAATACAAAGCCTTCGTACTGTTGTGTACTATTATCTCCATTTTGAATTAATTCATCTACAATAAATCCATTGTCACAAGAGTCAAAAATTTCGATTAGACTAATTACATCGCAATCTTCACAATCATCATCATCAATATCATTATCATCATCTTCATCACAATCATCTATAGCTTCTTCTATAACATCTTCAAGTTCAAAAATGTTAGTTACAGTAACAGTTTCGCTATTAGATAAAATAAGAATAAGTGGGAAATTAATGCTTACAATATCAGTATCATTTAAGTTATCAATAAATCCATAATGAGCTTCATCGTTTTCAATTGTAACTGTTTCTATAAGTTCATTATCTTGATTAAAAACGGAATATGTAATTGGGTATTGGAAATCGATACATTCTATATCTTCATCATCTTCATTTTCCCCAGCGCATTCTTCTATAAGAATTTCTAATTCTGAAGCATCATTAATTATAATTTCTGTAAAATCACTAAGGATGATAGTAATTGGAAAAATAAAATCTAATTCATCGATATCATCTCCAAATTCATCAAAAATATCTTCAATGATTTCAAAGTCTTCTTCAGAATCTACAATAATTTCAAGACCATCTATAATTACTATAACGGGTAATTGTATATTTATACAATTTGCATTATCTAGAATATTATCATTAGAACCGTCATTTGTAGCAACACGAGTAATTAAGTTTGCAACATTTGAATTTGCAGCTAATGTCTGATTGGGAGGAGTATTAATAATTTCTTCATCTTCTGTTCTACAAGCACTTAAAAGTAAAAACACTGTAAATAATGATAAAAGAGATATGTTTTTCAAAATTTTCATAAATATTCGTTTTATTTTGATTAACAAAAATACTTTTAAAAGTGAGTAGAATTAAGAACGTTCATATTTAAAACAACTTGCTTCTAAAAATTCCTGAAAAAATAAATAAAAAGTTTCTTATAGCTTTGTAAACAAATTAAACGACTCTTTTGAAAAAACTACCGGAGACATCTATTTGTGAAGATCAAATCTTTTCAAAGCTATATAGTTCTCATGCACAGGCATTGACAGACTTCCTCTATTATAAATATGGAGATTATCTCAACCCTAAAGATACAGCTCAGGAAGCTTTTGTAAAATTATGGGAGAATTGTAAAAAAATAACTATTGATAAAGCAAAATCATATTTATATACTACTGCAAATAATATGATGCTTAATCAGGTAAAGCATCATAAGGTAGTTTTGAAATTTCAAAAAATACAACCTAAAGATTATACAAATGAATCTCCTGAATTTTTACTTCAAAAAAAAGAGTTTCTAGTTAATTATCAAAAAGTTTTAGCAAAACTCACAGAAAAACAACGTGTTGCTTTTCTACTTAATAAAGCCGAAGGAAAAAAACATCAAGAGATTGCAGATGAGTTAGGAGTTACAAAAAAAGTGATAGAGTATAGAATTTATAGCGCTTTTAAAAAAATCAAAGAAGAACTAGAAGGTTTTAATTTAAAATAGTTCAGGATATTCCTGAACAAGGTTGTTTTACTAATAGACAGCGTATTTATGAATAAAGAATACTTACTTGAAAAATGGTTGAATGACGAATTAACTCCGTCAGAGTTAGATGCGTTCAAGAAATTGGATGATGCTGTATTAAGTCAAGATATAGTTCTGGAAGCAAAACGGTTTAAGACTCCTGAGCATTACTCTGTTGACAATTTTATAGAATTTAAAAATCAAAAGGATACAACTGAAAACACGTATTCTAAGGTAGTACGGTTTAACTGGATACAAAAACTAAGTGGGGTAGCTGCTTTATTTGCTATTGTATTTGGTATGTACTATGTATTTACTACACAGAGTAACACAACAATTACAACAGAACTTGCTCAAAAAGAAATCATAGCGTTACCAGATCAATCACAAGTAACTCTTAATGCTATAACATCATTAAGTTATTCCAAAAACTCTTGGGATCAAAAAAGAGAAGTATCTTTACAAGGAGAGGCGTTTTTTGAAGTCGCTAAAGGAGCAACATTTGATGTCATTACACAAGACGGTATTGTTACTGTTTTAGGAACTTCATTTAATGTAAAACAACGAAATCAATTTTTTGAAGTAAGTTGTTATGAAGGCTTAGTCCGAGTATTATACAGAGGAAAAGAAGTACAACTTCCAGCAGGAACTATGTTTAGACTTGATCATACAAAAGAGACACAGGGCACTATTTCTGGCACTGGACCACAATGGATGATCAATAGAAGCGTTTTTTCTAAAGTAGCGATCTTAGAAGTGTTTAAAGAGTTAGAAAGGCAATACGAAGTGCATATTGACTATTCAAACATTGATAGTTCCGTATTATTTTCTGGAGGATTTGAACACTCAGAGCTTACAAACGCATTAACAGCAATAACAGCACCGTTACGCCTTAAATACAAGATAGAAAACAACAGAGAGGTTGTTATATATGACACAACAGATTAAATGGCGTCTATTTGCCATATTTGTTTTATGTATATCATATGCGGGATTTACTCAAGAATCAACGCAAGGAATTCCTATTCTAGAATTTATTACAAAATTAGAAGAAGCGCATAATATCCAGTTTAATTATGCTGTCAATGAAATAGAAGGAGTTGTCATAAAACCGCTTTCGCGAAAGCAAACTCTAGAAGAAACCATTCTCTATATCCAAAAAGAAACAGGACTCGTTTCAACTAAGATAGGAGAACAGATATATTACATGACTCAAAGGAGTACTCAATCTATAATTTGTGGTTATCTAAAAGATATAGATACAGAAAACCCTATTGTTGGAGCAACACTAGAAAGTCAAAGAGAAGCTGTCATAACTGATGAGAATGGATATTTTGAGTTGCAAATAGATGATTTCCTCAAAGAAACAACTATAGAAATTAGACATATAGGTTATAGAAATATTGAACAAATAGGAGAGTTTTTTACAACACCTAATTGTCCTATAGTGTATCTATACCCTGAAGAAACAGCATTAAATAAAGTAACATTAACTAGTTATATTGTAAAAGGGATTGATAAAAAGAGTGACGGAAACACACTTATAGATTTTTCAAGATTTAGTATTCTTCCTGGATTAATAGAAACAGATGTATTACAATCTGTACAAGCTCTTCCTGGGATTATAAGTGTTGATGAAACCATCTCAAACATCAATATACGAGGAGGAAGTAATGATCAAAACTTGTTGTTGTGGGATGATATTAAAATGTATCAATCAAGTCATTTTTTTGGTTTGATTTCAGCGTTTAATCCTCAAATTACAAATACCGTATCTGTTATAAAAAATGGAACAAGCACTGCTTATACCGATGGTGTTTCAGGGACCATTGCGATGGAAACCAATACAGAAATTGCAACCGATTTTCATGCCTCACTAGGAGTAAATCTTTTAAGTGCAGATGCATTTGTAGATATTCCTTTTTCTGAAAAATCATCTATTCAAGTTGGAATAAGAAAATCACTTAGTACACTAGTAATCACTCCTACATACACATCTTTTTTTGATAGAATTACTCAAGAAACGGAAGTCCAAAATAATGATATTGCCGTATTAAACATAAATCAAAACTTTGATTTTTATGATACTTCTCTACGGTGGCTTTATAAAATATCTGATAAAGATAAATTGCGACTTAATTTTATAAATATTCAGAATGAATTAAGCTTTAATGAAATTACTAATGTAGATACAGTTTTAGAAAATAGAGAGAGTAATTTAACTCAAAATAGTATTGCAGGTGGAGTTTTTTATGAACGTAACTGGAATCATTTTTTTACAACCAGTATTCATATTTATGAGACTGATTATACTTTGAGAGGCTTTAATACAGATTTACTGGCTTCACAACGATTTTTACAAGAAAATGTAGTCTCAGAGACAGGTGTTAAATTACAAGCTGCATATACATTTACACCAACTTTTAGTTTACATAGCGGATATCATGTAGTAGAAACAGAAATCACAAATCTTAATGATATAGATGAGCCATTATTCAGAGAGTTGAGATCTGATGTAGTTCGTACCCATGGTGTTTTTTCGCAATTCGTATATACCCCAAAAGGTAATGATACAGAGATACGAGCAGGCGGGCGTTTTAATTATATAGATAAATTTAGAAAAGCACTTATTGAGCCACGTTTGAGTATACACCATCAGTTTCAAAAACATTTCTCATTAGAAATACTAGGAGAATTTAAACATCAAAATACGTCTCAGTTTATTAATTTTCAGAATGATTTTTTAGGAATAGAAAGAAGAAGATGGCAACTAGCAAACGATGAAGATATCCCCGTGATAGAAAGTAAACAAGGATCATTTGGTATTTCTTATAATCGATCAGGGGTATTGATAGGTATTGATATGTTTTATAAAGAAGTAGAAGGAATAACTTCACAGAGTCAAGAATTTCAAACTAAATACGAGTTTGCAAGAACGATAGGCAGTTACAAAGCTTCTGGAATAGACATATTAGTACGTAAGAATTATGGGAAATTTAATTCTTGGCTCAGTTATTCATTTATAGATAATCAGTATACATTTGAAGAATTATCAGAGATTACTTTTCCTAGTAATTTTGATATTACCCATGCCGTTACTTTTGGAACCACATATACTACAAAAAAGCTAAAAGTAGCTTTAGGAATTAATTGGCGTACAGGACGACCTACAACACTCCCTGTTGCAGGTGCTGAGGTGATAGATAATGAAGTCAATTTTGGTCAAGCTAATAGTGATAATTTAGACGATTATATACGTGCAGATTTTTCTGCATTATATCAATTAAAGACTAAAAAACGATGGCGTGCAGATATAGGGTTTTCTATCTGGAATTTAACAAATAATGATAATACGATTGAGAATTTTATACGAGTAGATGGAGCGGGCATACAAGACTTTAAAAGAAGCGCTCTAGAAACTACGTTTAATACAGTTCTTAGAATACATTATTAAAAGCTATGAATATATCCTAGACCTAACTCTGTAAAATCTGCTTGCCCTAGATTTGCATTTATAAATGCTCCTGCATACACATTATGTTTAGGAGAACTATTAGTACCTATAACATAATACTTTAATCCTACTCGACTATTAATAGCATTTTTGAATTTGAATTTAGAATCAAGTTCACCAAGAACCCATCCTTCTGGAATTTCTCTGGGAGCAAAATCCCACCCTTCATTAATTCTCCAGTCTATTTTATAAGCAGGTTTATGAAAGTTGGCTCCAAATAATAGTTCAATTCCTATATGATTAAGTAGCAATTCACCTTTAACAAAAAGTCCATAACTAGATGCATTAAACCAAGGATTATCTCTTAGAGATGCAAATTCTTCACCATCTTGAACAAGAGATTCATTATCATTAATATAATCATAATAGTGCTCATAAAACTTATAAAAAGCACCAACACCTATTTTTAAAATCTTGTTATATATTTTTCCATACTCAGCAGAAAAAGTGTATACTTCTTTTTTCTCATTAAAAATAGAGACATCACTAAATACATTTTGACCAATCCCTGTACGTATAGCTATATAGTTTTTAACTGTTCTTTCAGACTTTGTATGTGTAACAGGATGGTCTATATAATTTTTATATTTTTTACTTTTTAGTTCAGCAGAAACACTTAATAAAAATGAATTGTATCCCTGATTAGGTAAACGTGTATGCCCATTTGAGTGATGAAAAAGACCTGCGCCAACTCTATAGTTTACTTTTTCTTTTTGAAGAAAGTTATAATGCATAAAAGCTCTAAAGGACCAAGTAAGATCTGTACTTACTGCTCTATTAAAGAAATTTGTTTCAAAGTCAAATTCATTAGTAAAATAAGAAGCACCAACTCCTATAAGTGTCGTAAGACGTTTTTTTTTAAATACATTAAACTCCACAAAAGGCATAAATGTAATAGCACTTCCTAGTTGATCTGCATTTCCAAAGTCAGTATACCCGAGACTGATACCAGTACGAAAATCACGAAGTCTTCGAGCCCATTCTTGAGTATTGTTTTCATGATGCCATACAAGATTAAAAACTGCTTGTGTCTGCAACCCACGCTCTGGGAACGTCTTATTAGAGGCAGCTGATGTACCAAAAATAAATTCTGGAACGATAGTAATATTAGAAGACTCTTCCTGTGCTTGTAATGTATATAAGTTATTGAATAATAGTAGAATTAATAGAGATGTTAAACGGCTCTTTGTTCTTAAAACACAAGTAGGATTTTTCATGTAGTTTTTGAAATTTACAAAGTCGGAAGATAGTTTAATTAATTAATCTACCGAAAAAAGAGGCATAAGTTGTAGATTTAAGCAAATTATGGTGCATCATTTATGGAAAAATTAGACTCACTTATAAAAGCTTTTTCAAGTGCAGTATGGGGTATTCCTTTACTTGTTTTATTAATAGGAGGAGGGTTCTTTCTTTTAATTTATTCTCGCTTTTTGCCTTTTCGATATTTAGGACATGCTATTCAGGTGTTACGAGGAAAGTATGATGATCCAAATGATCCAGGAGAGATTAATCATTTCCAAGCTTTAACTACAGCACTGTCTGCTACCGTAGGAATGGGAAATATTGCAGGTGTTGCTGTGGCAATTACTATAGGTGGTCCTGGCGCAGTATTTTGGATGTGGGTAAGTGCTATAGTAGGAATGGCAACCAAGTTTTTTACAGGAACACTAGCAGTGATGTATCGAGGAACAGATAGTGAAGGTGTTACTCAAGGTGGACCTATGTATTTTATAATGGAAGGAATGGGGAAGGCTTGGAAACCACTTGCTGTCTTTTTTAGTGTTGCAGGATTAATAGGCGCACTACCAGTTTTTAATGTCAATCAGTTAACACAGGCAATTAATGATATATTATTAAAACCACAAGGCGTTAAGGTTGGCTTAGAAAGTAATCTTATTATAGGGGTTATTTTAGTAACTATTACGGCTATTGTTATTTTAGGTGGCTTAAATAGAATAAGTAAAACAGCGTCTAGGCTTGTACCAACCATGGTTGTTTTATATTTTATTGCGGTCCTATATATTTTGGTGGTAAACATAGAAGTTGTTCCAGAGTATTTTGGACTTATATTTTCAGATGCTTTTTCGGCTAGTTTATACAAAGGAGAACCTTTATATGGAGGTGTTTTAGGAGCTCTTATTGTATTAGGAATTAAACGCGGTGCATTTTCTAACGAGGCAGGAATTGGCACTGCTCCGATGGCACATGGAGCTGCAAAAACAGCAGAACCTATACGAGAAGGACTTGTAGCAATGTTAGGCCCTGCTATAGACACACTTATTGTATGTACATTGACAGCATTGGCTATTTTGGTAACAAGTGTTTGGGAAAGTACAGATGCCGATGGAGTGAGTCTTACAGCAACCGCTTTTGCAAAAGCAATCCCAAGTATAGGAAAATATATTTTGCTTATATGTATTACTGTATTCAGTATTTCATCTTTATTCTCTTATTCATATTATGGATCTAAAAGTTTAAGTTTTCTAATAGGAGCAAAAAACAAAAAATATTATAATCTTTTTTATATAGGAAGTATTCTATTAGGAGCTACGACCTCATTGAGCATGATGATTAACCTTATAGATGGTGTCTTTGCTTTAATGGCTATTCCTACAATGTTTGCTACTCTATATATGGCTCCAAAAGTGATGAAGGAAGCAAAAAAATACTTCAGTAGTTTCAAAAAATCTAAAAACTAATAGTGTATCCTTCATTAGGATATAACTATCTTTGCAACTCATTAAAAAAATGAACGAATGCAAGACGGTATATACGCAAAATTTAGTACGCCAAAAGGCGAGATATTAGTACAATTAGAGCATGAGAAAACTCCTGGAACAGTAGGAAACTTTGTTGCTCTTGTCGAAGGAAACATGGAGAATGATGCTAAGAAGCAAGGAACTCCATATTATGATGGATTAAAATTTCACAGAGTAATCCCTGATTTTATGGTACAAGGCGGATGCCCTCAAGGAACTGGAACTGGAAGTCCAGGATACCAGTTTGACGATGAGATTCATCCAGAACTTATTCATGATGCTCCAGGTAAATTAAGTATGGCAAATGCAGGACCTGGTACTAATGGAAGTCAGTTTTTTATTACACATGTAGCAACACCGTGGTTAGATGGTAAGCATACTGTTTTTGGATCTGTAATCGAAGGTCAAGAGGTAGTTGATGCAATTGCTCAAGGCGATGCTATGGAGACAGTTGCAATTGTACGTCAAGGAGCTGATGCTGAAGCATGGAATGCTATCGAAGCGTTTAGAACTTTTGAAGGTGCTAGAGAAAAAAGAATTGCTGAGACAAAAGCGGCGCAAGAAGCACAACTAGATACACTTGCTTCTGGTTTTGATAAAACAGAAAGTGGTCTTAGATATAAAGTGATTCAAAAAGGAGATGGAGTAAAGCCAATGGCAGGACAAACGGTTTCTGTACACTATAAAGGACAATTACCAGATGGGACTGTATTTGATAGCTCGTATAAACGTAATGCACCTATTGATTTCCCAATTGGTCAAGGACAAGTAATTGCAGGATGGGATGAAGGGATTATGTTATTAGGAGTAGGTGATAAAGCGCGTCTAGTAATTCCTTCAAACCTTGGATATGGAAGCAGAGGTGCTGGTGGAGTAATTCCTCCAGATGCTACATTAGTTTTTGATGTAGAACTTGTCGATGTAAAGTAAATAAAGAAGTGTCAATCTTCAATTGTATAAACTGTGGATAACTACTCATAAAAAAGTGTCTATTGCGATAGACACTTTTTTTATTTTTAGGGCATGGAAGCACTCAGATACCCAATAGGCACATTTACGCCACCAGAAACAATTACAAATGATAAACTAAAGGAATGGATCACCATTCTAGAAGTATTGCCAGCACAGTTGCGTGATATGGTCAGTGAAATGAAAGATGAACAGCTTGATACTCCATATCGACCTGAAGGATGGACTGTTCGACAGGTAGTACATCATGTGGCAGATAGTCATCATCATAGTTACATTCGTTTTAAATGGGCACTTACAGAAAATAATCCAACAATTAAGCCCTATCTAGAAAAACAATGGACAGATTTACCAGATCTTAAAGGAATGCCAGTTGAATGGTCACTAAGACATCTAGAAGCAGTACATTATAAATTAGTACGTTTATTACGTAACTTGAGTGATGAGCAATTTGAACGTACGTTTGTGCATCCTGATGGAAATAAAGTGATTTCTTTACGTCAAAATGTAGGACAATATGCATGGCATGGCATGCACCACTTTATGCATATCGCAAATCTTGTAAAAAAAGAAGGTTGGTCATAACCTGAATAGGAATTATAAAAGCCTATTATCTACTATGGATAATAGGCTTTTTTATGATACAATGTTATAAAGAATTTTGAATAATATGTTTATGTCTACAAAGGAGTTGTTTGTTTAACTCGCATAGCTTTGTTATTATATAAAGTTGTTATTAATAAGATGGGTATATTCATACCAAGCTAATGTTGATGAAAAAGCCAATGTATGTAATGATTTTAACCGCTGTGTATTATTTTTAACTTTCTCTAGGGCTAA
>CAYYSK010000063.1:0-15122 GCA_964474345.1 uncultured Flavobacteriaceae bacterium | reverse complement strand
AGAAATAAATAGAAATATCCTATCCTAATAAAACATTGCTAAAAAATAAAACCGTTTAAATATATGAACTATCTAAACGGTTTTATTTATATGTTATTGAGCCTTTTTTTTAATAAGGGCTAGTTTTAATTTATTATAAAAGAGTAAAAGTCCCACTACGCCCTCCTCCTACAGTAGACCAACTACCTTGATCTTGAGAACATGAAAAAAGATTACTTCCAGGTGAATTAATAGATCCTTCCCAAGAAATTTCTACACCATTATAAATAGCTATTTGATTAAAGGCTTCTAAATAAGGACCCTGCCCTGGACTAGGAAATAAAAGATCAGGAGCAAAAGCAGCTGAAGTTGGATTTGCATTTTGTAGTGCGCAACCTCCATCTGCCGTAGTCCAAGATTCTTGATTTGGGTCTGTGTCAGTATACATCGCACCGTTTATAGATACTACAATGCTCATAATTTGTTCAAATCCATCACCAGAAAATTCATCTGGATGAGGCATACCATTAGTTATGATATCCCAATCTCCTGTAAATGAAGAATCTAAAGCGTCTACAAAAGTTCCTAATATTACACTTATACGTTGACTAGATGTGTCTTTAAAAGTCTGTATGCCTCCTTCAATATCATCTATAATTACATTTGTAGCTATAGGATTATGTAAATCTAATGCGTTAAATATAAATGAACTTCTTTGATTTGAAAATTGAATCTCTTCTAGATTATTTGTTGCGTTTGATGTAAATTCTAGAATTTCACCATCCAATAGTTCCAATTCAGCTCTATGTTTACCATTATTATCTATATAAACGTAAATTTTACCTCTTTTTGATAAATCAACTGTAGTGAATACTCCATGATATAATCCAAATCTGCTATCATTTAATGAACTATCTGGAGTTATTTCAAAAAGACTAGTATCTTCATCTTCAATAATTGTATTTTCTAATAAATCTGAATTAACATCAATGTCATCATTGTCTGAATTGCAACTGTTTAACGCTATTAAAGAAATAGCTAATGCGTAAAATAAATATGATTTTTTCATTAGTTTTTTTTATAAATATATATAAAATACATGTTATTTTAACAGGTATTTTATATATATTTATAATTAAAGGCTTTAATGTGCCTGATTTTGACACATGATAAGGTATTAATGTACTGTATATTAGAATTTTATAATAATGTGTAATTTTTAAGAAAATTCTTCACCTTTAGGTGAAGAATTTAGTTTTGTGTTTTTTGATATGCAAAATTACCGAAAGACATCCTACATTACTTACGATTGCAAGTGTCATAATTATTTTGGATTACTAATTTTTTTTATAAAGTCAAATAGGTATTCGAGTTTGAGAATTAGTTAGAGAGATTTTTAACAGAATTATCACTCTCTTCTGTCTGTATTCGTCCCTCATATCAGTCACCTTCCCTCAAAGGAGTGAGGAGTTTTGTTTTATTTTTAAGAACATTTTGGCTCCCTCTTTTGGGGTTAGAAACTTTTACACAATCGGTCCTAAAAGTGTATCTAAACCACAACGTTCTATAAACTTGTTAGTAAATACCTTAGCTGCATCATTTGATAATAAGGTATTACGAGCATCTACCCATGCATTTACATTTGAGGTACCATACATATTTTTGATACGAGTCTTGTTGAGGTTAAAATTAATTTTCCCCCAATGCAATGTATACGGAATATTTTTGTCTTCTAAACGATCCCAAACGGCTTCATAAAACGTACGAGCTGCTTTACTATCAACACCATCCATCTCTAATACGCAGGTATGCGTAAACTTTGTAAATCCTAAAGTTGCTTTTGTACCTTTTACATAACGTAAAGATAAACCGCCTGGAAAAGGACATTTTTTATTAACATCTATGATCTCTTCGACAACTTTTGAGGCATTTGAAATATCTATACCTATTGCAGCACTAGCGACCTTTCCTCTGAATTTGGTGTAATTAAAAAGCTCTTTTATTGTTCCAGTTTGAGGAGGTTGTGGTTTAAATGCTAGTCCAAACATGGTATTTACCATAGGAGGAATAAGTAAATCAGATACCACACCCAATCTATCTAATGTGGAAGACATAATACCTAATAAGTCATTTCCATAAGTGAAATTATTATCTCTTACTACAGGATCATATGGTAATTGATAAGGCTTCTTATACATATATTTTAGAAAAGCACCTTTGTTAGGATTGTTTTTTTCAAATTTGTGCAGATTAAAGAGGACTTCAAAGTGATATAATTCTTTATTTGATCCTGATCCAGGTAAATTAAGACCGGAAAAGTCTAGTTGTGTCATGGCTTTTTTCAATACATTATCATAAGGGATATCACCTTTGCGATGTTCTTCTAATAAGAAGACTGGTTCGGTTTCTATCATAACACCGTGTATAAAACCAAAACTTCCAAAACTGACTAATGCGGCTTCAAAAAGCGCATCATCTTTAATGATTTTTGCGCCTAACCAATCTACAAATTCAGGAGCAGCTACAGGATAAGAAGCACGTTCTAACCAAATATGTTCATTAGGCCCTGTGATGATATGTAAGCCTACAACAAAATCTTGAATAGCGCCTACTTCAAAAGCAGCTCCATGTGTTCCTGTAGATAATGCACCTGCAATGGTTTGACCATTACTAGCTCCAGAGGCTTTAATAGATCTTGCTGGATTTTTTTTTGCTAATCGGTTGTTGATTTCGTATATAATGCTTCCGCATTGAAGGAAATAAAGATCTTGTGGTTGTTTTTGATAGTTGGATGCTACATATTTTCGCAAAAGCGGAAAAGAAAAATTTAAAGATGCCGTATCTATAAGACCACCCTTGGTGACACCTACTTTTGTAAAAGACCAACCACTTCCCATGGCGCGAAGTCTGATATTATTATCAATACCGTATTTGATAAGCCACTGGAAATTTTCAGTGGTCTTACGATAACGTTCTTTACGACTACCACCAGTTGGGTTGTATACCTTAAATGAAGTATCTGGAACAAGATCATGAGTGAAATTTTCATGTTTGTTCGTCCATTGATTGATTGGGAGTTTTTCTAATCCTTCTTTCATATCTATAAAGTATTAATCGTCTAACCCTCCGTCACCGTCTTGTGCTCTAGCACATCCATAAGAAACAGTTCTATGATTCACAATTCCTAAAGTGACAAGACTTAATAAGAAATCTCCAAATGATGATTTTGTAACTACCCAAGTCATTGCTTGTTCTCTACAAGGACAAACAGCTCCTTCTACTTCAGGATTTGCATTTACACGTTTTTGTTTAAGCCCCCAAAAATAACTCCAACTATGTTGTTTCTGGCATTCTATATTTACAGCACTATTTTGGTATGGGCTTGCTTCTACTCGTGTACTTACGCATGAAGATGCTGTTGTAAGTATTCCTATGATGAATATTGAGAACAGAAAAAATGTTAAAAACTTATGAGCTTTCATAGTGAGAATGGTTTACTTGTAAAGATATTAAAGACAGGTTGTTAGAGCAAGGGGTGAATACCCCTTTTTTTGATGTGATTCTATAAAATTAAATCTATGTAAAACCAAGTTTTATCACTTTCAACTTCGTTTGCTTTCTCGTACCTTAGCGGGTATGAATAGAGATTTACATGACTATAGACAAATCTATACTCAGGGTGAGTTATTACTGAAAAATACAGTAGATAATCCTATGGAGCAATTTGCTATTTGGTTTAAAGAAATTGAAGTCAATGGAGGTGTAAAAGAGCCTAATGCAATGTCATTAGCAACATTAGGCAAAGATGGTTTTGCAAAATCTCGTATTGTATTGTTAAAAGAATATGATCAGGAAGGCTTTGTTTTTTATACAAATTATAAGAGTGAAAAAGGCAAAAGTATAGAGATGCACCCTCAAGTTGGTCTTTCCTTTTTTTGGCCTAGTATGGAGCGTCAAGTGATTATAAAAGGAAAAATATGTAAAGTATCAGAAGAACGATCTACTGCATATTTTAATGCACGTCCTAAGGAAAGTCAATTAGGAGCTTTGGTTTCTGATCAAAGTACTGTTATTCAGAATCGTCAAGTATTAGAAGCTAAAATGAGTGAGCTTAAAGCGAAATATGCAGACAAGGATATCGCTCGTCCTTCTCATTGGGGAGGATATTTAGTTACGCCTATTTCTATTGAGTTTTGGCAAGGACGACCAAGTAGACTACATGATAGAATCCGCTATAGGATAGAGGATGAAAAATGGATAAAAGAACGTTTAGCCTCTTGATATGAAATGAGCTTAAATAAAATTAATTTATTGTATACCAACCGAAGTAATTAAATTTTTAAACGAAAGCGTAGCGGTTGATTTAAACAGAGAATTTTTATTATTTTATTTCTAATGGAATAAATATTTTAAATAAATGAAAACATTATACTTAGTTCGTCACGCAAAATCTAGTTGGAAATTTGATGTTATAGATCATAAACGACCTCTTAATGATAGAGGATTGAATGATGCACCTAAAATGGCAACGCATATTGCAACAAAATTACCCAAACCAGATCTTATGATGAGTAGTGATGCTATGAGAGCTAAAACTACAGCATTTTTTTTCGCGAAAGCGTACAAAATACCAGAAGAAGATATTATACTTAATCATACATTATATGACTTTGAAGGAAGAGGTCTTGTGAAGGTGATAAGTGATTGTGATGACTCGGTGAATTGCCTTATGATTTTTGGACATAATAATGCGATGACTACTATTGTAAATATGTATGGTGATAAGAAAGTAGATAATGTGCCTACGGCAAGTTTTACTGCAATTACCTTCGATATAGAACATTGGAAAGATATCAATCAAGGGAAAACTGTATTTAGTTGTATACCAAAAGAATTATAAATAATGAACGAACTACAAAAGAGTAGATATATAAATAGAGAACTAAGCTGGTTACAATTTAATGGTCGCGTTTTACAAGAAGCTGCAGACGAGACAGTTCCCTTAATTGAGCGTTTACGTTTTTTAGGTATTTTTTCAAATAATCTTGACGAATTTTTTAAGGTAAGATATGCAACAGTACGTCGTATTGTAAGAGCAGGTAGAAAAGGTAGGAAAGCATTAGGAGTATATACCGCAGAAGAGCTGTTACCTATGATCACTGATATTGTTATTGATCAACAAACGGAAAGTTTAAAAATACTACATGATATTTATGAGAAGCTTGAAATAGAAGGAATCCATGTACTTAAAGAAACCGAAATAGAAAACGAAGAACATCAAAAGTTTATAAAAGATTTCTTTACAGAAGAAGTAAGTCCAGCAATAGAAACGATTATTCTTAGAGAAGAAGTAGAATTACCTCGTATACAAGATTTAGATGCTTATCTCACTATCAAAATGGTGATGAAAGGGAAACAAAAATCAATGTATGCACTATTGGAAATCCCTAGTAGTATAGACCGTTTTATTGTACTCCCAAAAATAGATGATAAAGATTGTATCATTATGGTAGATGACCTCATAAGATATAATCTAGATAGTATCTTTAATATTTTTGATTATGAATCTATTACTGCACACATGATTAAAATTACTCGTGATGCAGAGTTAGATATGGAATCTGATTTAGGGAAGAGTTTTATAGAGAAATTATCAAGCTCGGTTAAAGGAAGAGAAGATGGTGCTCCGGTACGTTTTGTATATGATAAAACGATTGAAGAAGAGACTTTAGCTTTTTTACTTAAAAAACTGGATATAGAAAATGATGATAGTATTATCCCAGGAGGGCGTTATCATAATCGTAAAGATTATATGGGATTCCCTAGTTTAGGGCGTAAAAACCTTCTATACCCTAAACAAAAAGCATTACCTATCAAAGGAATCACATTAGATTGTAGCATGTTTGAAAAAGTTGCTAAAAGGGATTTCTTACAATATGCACCTTATCACACATTTGCTTATACAATAAAGTTTTTGAGAGAAACAGCGTTAGATCCAGCTGTAAAATCAATTAAAATTACAATTTATAGACTGGCTAAGATTTCTCATATTGCTAGTGCCTTAATTAATGCTGCCCAAAACGGAAAAGAAGTTACTGTACAAATAGAATTGCGTGCTCGCTTTGATGAAGAATCAAATATGATGTACGCAAAAAAAATGGAAGATCAAGGAGTTAAATTAATTTTTGGAGTGCCTGGATTAAAAGTGCATAGTAAAGTATGTGTGATTGAACGTGAAGAGAATGAGAAAATCAAAAGATATGGATTTATAAGTACAGGTAACTTTAACCATAAAACAGCTAATATTTATACAGATTATACATTGTTTACTGCAGATCAAAAAATTCTTAAGGACTTATCAAAACTTTTTAATTTTTTTGATACTAACTATATAGTAAATAAATACAAACACCTTATAGTCTCTCCACATTATAGTAGAAATACTTTTTATAGATTAATAGATGAAGAGATAGAAAAAGTAGAAGAAGGAGGTAAAGGATACATTCGTCTTAAATTGAATAGTATGTCTAATTATTCGATTATAGATAAACTATATGAGGCAAGTCAAGCTGGAGTACGTATAGATTTAATAGTGAGAGGTATATGTTGTTTAATCCCAGGAGTACCAGGTTTAAGTGAAAATATACGAGCTATTAGTGTGATTGATAAATTTTTAGAGCACCCGAGAGTTTATATATTTGGGAAAGGAGAAAATTCAAAAGTATACATATCTTCTTCAGACTGGATGTCTCGTAATTTGGATAATAGAGTAGAAGTAAGTTGCCCTATATATGATAAAAATATTAAGAAAGAGATATTGGAAACACTAGATATATGCTGGAATGATAATGTGAAAGCGAGAACGCTTAATGAGCGACAAGATAATGCCTATGTTAAAAATGATAAGCCTAAAGTACGTTCTCAATTTGCGACGTATGATTATTACTTAAACAATTTGGAAAATTAATGCTTACCATTGAAAAATATGCAGCCATTGATATAGGCTCAAATGCGATTCGATTATTAGTAGCAAATGTAATTGAACAGGATGATCAACCAACTCTTTTTCGTAAAAACGAATTGATTAGAGTCCCTATACGATTAGGGCAAGACGTTTTTTCTAAAGGTGAAATTTCTGAAAAGAACGTGAAAAGAATGGCAGATGCAATGCAAGCTTTTCGGTTATTAATGAATGCACATCAAGTTAAGTATTATCGTGCTTGTGCTACTTCTGCTATGCGAGAAGCTTCTAATGGAGATGAGGTTGTGCAAATTGTTAAAGAGAAAACTACTATAAATATTGAAGTGATTGATGGCGAGGAAGAAGCAAAAATTATAGCCGCAACAGACCTTCATAGCGTTATTCAAAAAGATAGAGTTTATTTATATGTAGATGTAGGAGGAGGAAGTACAGAATGTACTATATATGATCAAGGAAAAACAACAGCTTCAAAATCATTTAAAATTGGAACGGTGCGATTATTAAATAACCTTGTAGGAGAAAAAGAATGGAAAGAAGTATCTCTATGGATTAAAAAGAAAACATTTTCTTATGATAAGATTACAGTTATTGGTTCAGGAGGAAATATTAATAAGGTAATAAAGATGAAAGGCAAAAAATCTCAAAAGTCATTATCTTATTTAAATCTTCTTAATTTTTATAGAGAATTAGAAGAATTAAACTATGATGAACGAGTTGTTAAACTGAAGCTTAATCCAGATAGAGCAGATGTAATTATTCCTGCACTTAGAATATATCTTAGAGCTATGAAATGGTCTAATGCTGAACATATTATTGTGCCAAGCATTGGATTATCTGATGGTATTATAAAGATGTTGTATAAGACTAAATAGAAGCTTTTATCTTCAACTTAAAATTAATAGTGGTCATTAGTCGATGTTTTTTTGACATTCAAAGAATAATATAAGCCCTTGGTTTGTTTTTTTTTATAATACCCTGAAAAGAATGTATCTTTCACTCGGAAGATAAATTTTTGGATATACTAATTCTATAATAAATGGAATTTTATGTCCGTAAAACACTCAAAAATTATGAAAAAAATTACATTGTTATTCAGCTTCATATTAATCATGTGTTGCTCGTTTATGAATGGGCAAAATATAGGATATGGTTTTAAATTAGGGGTGAATTTTAGTCAAATTAATAACTTTTCATTTGATATTTCGTCAAGTGGAGAAATCATCGATTTTATTGATTTTGTTGGTGAAGAAAACAGAGCTGGATTAACGGCATCATTTTTTGCAAACATACCGATTAATGAACGTTTTAGTTTTCAGCCAGAACTTAGCTATTCTCCTCAAGGATTTAATGAGCCTAGAGGTTTTAAAATAGAATATTTACAGTTACCATTAGGGCTTATGGTAGATTTGAATAAATTTTTTATAAGCGCTGGACCACAGGTTGGTTTGAAGATTTCAAATTCAGAGCAATCAGATTTATACAAGAGTCTTGATTTTTCTGGCTTTGGAGGTCTAGGATATTATTTTACAGATAATATTTTTATTGAAGCAAGATATACTATTGGTTTTTCTGATGTTTTTGAAGAAAACATTGCTTCTGATCTTTTGCTTCAAGATGGAACTGAAAGTACAGGATTTTTAGATATATCAGGTAAGAATGCATACTTTACATTTAATATAGGATATCGATTATAATATAAAATTATAGTAAGTATATATAAAACAAAAACCAATCATCATATGATTGGTTTTTTTGTTTTGTGTTATAACATTTTATCCGTGTATTGTCTCATTAACACTGAGTTCTTTCATTACTTGTGCTTCAAACTCGAGCAATTCTTGCCATTTTGCATCTACTATTTTTCGATCCCCATATTGTCGAGCAAAATTGAGAAACATAGTATAATGTCCAGCTTCACTTATCATAAGTTTTTTATAAAACCGAGCAAGCTTTTTATCTTGCAATTCTTCAGATAATAGACGAAAACGTTCACAACTTCTGGCTTCTATAAGAGCAGCAACAAGAAGTCTATTAATTAAACTTTCTAGCCTAGATCCTCCCTTTGGAAAATAAAAACGAAGCTTATGAACATATGCATCTTTGCGCTCTCTCCCTAGAGTCAAACCACGTTCCCGCATAATATCATGAACCATTTTAAAATGACTCATTTCTTCTTGAGCTAGATCGCTCATTTCTGAAACAAGCTCTGTATATTCAGGAAAGCCTATAATAAAAGATATAGCAGATGATGCTGCTTTTTGTTCGCAATAAGCATGATCCGTAAGTATTTCGTCTAAGTTCTTTTCTACAATATTAACCCACCTAGGATCTGTAGGTAATTTAAGATGTAGCATTTGTATAGGTTCTTTCTCTTCCATAAATAATTATTGTTCGAGTATTTCTAAATCAAAAACACGTTTAAGAATATCTAATTCAGGATTGTGTTCTTTAAGTTTGTCATATCTCTCTTGTCCTGTATATGCATATTTACGCTGGACTTCTTCGTTTACTGTGATATCTAATGTGATATCGTAGTTGTTGAGTTTGCGTTTGAGAAATTCAAGTAAAGGGCCTTGAGCCCTTTCTACTTCTACTTTCATAGTAGCATTTGGATACTCTAGTAGAATAGTAGTGTCCTGTAACTTTGGAGTGTCTGCTTCAAGATTTGATGCAACAATCTTTTCGCCATTTTTAGAAATTTTAACGACATATTCTTGCCAAACAGCTTGCATTGCTATTTCTGTAAATGGTTCTTTTGGTAGATTGGTAACATCTACTTTTCGTTCTTCTAGTTTTTCTTGTAATTCTTTTTTTCGTTGTAGTCCTTTTAGAGATAAGCCAGAGACTCTCTCTCTTTTAATGTTTATAGTAGGAACTATTGTTTCAGGTTTAGCAATCACTTCTTCTTGTACAGATACTACTGAGTCTGTAATAATTACTGATTGTTCAAGCTCTGAAGAAGATATCGATGATACAGATGCTTGATTAATTTCTTGAGGTTTTTCTTCTATGGGAGAAGGAGTTTTTAAAACCCTATCAATATGTTGTATGTTTTTCTTTGGTACTTTATAAAATGAAGGTGGTATTATGAAGGGAGTATCATTTTTTTTTTCTCCATCGTAAATGATAGAGGCAAGTTGCATTAAACATAGTTCTACAAGCAGTCTTTGATTGCGACTTGTCTTATAGGTGAGATCACAACTATTTGCCATATCAATAGCTTTTAGTAAGAACGGAACGTCTGTTTGTTGTGATTGCTCGTAATATTTCTTTTTGGTGTTATTACCTACTTCTAATAAATGAATTGTTGGTGGGTTCTTACATACCATTAAATCTCTAAAGTGAGAAGCAAGTCCTGCTATAAAATGATGACCATCAAAACCTCTCGATAAGATATCATTAAATTGAACTAGTAATTCTGGAATATCATTTTTAAGAATATGATCGGTAGCAGTAAAATATGTGTCGTAATCTAATACGTTTAAATTTTCTGTAACCGCTTTTCGCGAAAGCGTTTTTCCACTAAAACTAACAACTCTATCAAAAATAGACAAAGCATCTCGCATAGCTCCATCTGCTTTTTGAGCAATGATATGTAATGCTTCTTCATCAGCATCTATTCCTTCTTCTTGTGCAATTTGCACTAAATGTTTTCTAGCATCAGAAACTGTAATTCTTTTAAAATCAAAAATTTGGCAACGAGATAATATCGTAGGTATGATTTTGTGTTTCTCAGTAGTTGCTAGTATAAAGATAGCATGTTTTGGAGGTTCTTCTAACGTTTTTAAGAAAGCATTAAAAGCAGCCTGAGATAACATATGAACCTCATCTATGATATATACCTTGTATTTTCCAACTTGTGGAGGAATGCGTACCTGATCAATAAGGTTTCTGATATCATCTACAGAGTTGTTTGATGCCGCATCAAGCTCAAAGATATTAAATGCAAAATCTTCATCAGAACGCGTATTTTCATCTTGATTGATACGTTTTGCTAGAATACGAGCACAACTTGTTTTTCCAACACCACGAGGTCCGCAAAAAAGAAGTGCTTGCGCAAGATGATTATTTGCTATGGCATTTTCAAGCGTATTAGTAATAGCTTGCTGTCCTACAACATCTTTGAATGCTTGAGGACGATACTTTCTAGCCGATACGATGAAATGTTCCATGTAAACAAAGATAAAATAGGGATTTCAAAAACTGCCTATTGCTAGAAAGATTTCTAACTTATTTATTAACAGAAAGCGCAACGATCTTTTTTCTATTTCGGCAGCTTTTGCATATAAGGCATCACTTTCAGAACGATTTGTTTTTGAAAGTTTAAAAGCATCTTCTAATATTTTTTTATGCTCCTTATGTAATTTTTCTATAGGTGATTTTTTCTTAAAAGCTCAAACATTGATTTTTTGTTTAAATTTAATGTAAAATAATTAAACAAATATATTTTGTAAAACACACGCACTATACTATTTAAAAACTTTAATCTTTATAGATATTGAATTGAAACCATATACTTTTTGTATTTTGCCTATATGTTAAAACTCGTATATAATATTAGACACTTTTTTGAAAAACATGGTTTTTATGTATCTTCTCGTCTTGCAGATCGTTTAGGAATGCGAGCAAAAAATATACGATTGTTTTTTATATACATGTCTTTTGCAACATTAGGAGTGGGTTTTGCTTTATATCTTACTTCTGCTTTTTTGTTAAAGCTTAAAGATTTAGTCTACACAAAACGGACTTCTGTTTTTGATTTATAATCTATGTTTGAATTCTTTAGATCTAAAATATATGTTGCACTCATATTAGTTGTTGTTACACTTCTTATAGGAATTTTAGGATATAGATTCATTGCCGAATATGAATGGATAGATGCTGTTTATATGACAGTAATTACAATTACAACTGTAGGATTTGGAGAAGTGCAACCGCTTACAATGGAAGCAAAACTGTTTACAGTAATACTTATATTGTGTAGTGTCGTGATTGTGGGATATGCGATCTCTATAATTACAGAATATATTTTAAGTAGAAATACCTATGATACCTTAAAACTTAAAAAAGTGCAAAAACAAATTAATCAATTATCAGACCATATTATTGTATGTGGGTATGGGCGTAGTGGAAGACAAGCGGTTGAAAAGCTAAGAGCGTATAACCGCCCATTTGTTGTGATAGATAAAGATGAAGAGGTTATACAACGCTATGGAGATAGAAACATTTTATTTATAAGAGGTAATGCTAATGAGGATGAAGTATTGTTAGAAGCTGGTGTAGATCGCGCAAAAACGTTGATAGCGGCATTACCAGATGATGCAGATAATCTATTTGTAGTGTTAAGTGCCCGACAGCTTAATAAAAAACTTAAGATTATTAGTAGGGCAGAATATGAGACTTCTCAAAAAAAATTAAAATTAGCTGGAGCTGATAATGTCATTATGCCTAATAGAATAGGGGGAGATCATATGGCTTCTCTAGTCGTGGTCCCTGATTTGATAGAATTTCTTGATAATCTTTCTGTTGTAGGAGAAGAAGATAGTATCAATGTAGAAGAAATAGGATTTGATAAACTATGCCCATCTGGAGAAGAAACAAGTATTAAAGACCTTGATTTACGGCGTAAAACAGGATGCACTATTATAGGACATAAATCACCTAAGGGTAAGTATACGGTAAACCCTAGTGCTGAACTTATGTTTAAAACAGGATCAAAACTTGTTATCATTGGACGTCCAGAACAAATTGTCAACATGCATCATATTTATGGAATTTCTTAAAATCTGTAGGATTTTAAGAAGCATTCCTTTGATTAAGGGGCTTTTTTTTGCATATTGCTGTCTGATTTAATAATAACCTAACATACATTAAATGATGAAGAAATATCTTCTTTCACTTCTAACTGTTTTAACACCTTTATTGACATTTGCTCAAGAAAATCAAGAGATTGGAATAGACCAAAAAATAGATCAAGCATTTCAACCAGTTTCGGACTTTTTTAGTGATGTAATATTTTTCCTTGTTTGGAAAGATCCAGATATTCCATTTGTATTAGTATTATTAGTACTTAGTGCTTTATTTTTTACAATTTATTTTGGATTCCCTAATATTAGATTTTTCGGAAAAGCAATTAATGTTGTAAGAGGAAAGTATGATGAAATAGAAAATCATGGTTTAGGAGATGAAAATGCAGGAATTGATGGTGATATACCAGATACGATTAGAGATGAAAGCAAGGATGGAGAAGTAACACATTTTCAGGCATTAGCAACAGCAGTGTCAGGAACTGTTGGTAACGGAAATATAGCAGGGGTTGCTCTAGCAATTGCTTTGGGAGGACCTGGAGCTACGTTCTGGATGATTATCTGTGGATTATTAGGAATGTCTACAAAATTTGTAGAATGTACACTTGGAGTTCAGTATAGAGATGTAGGTGAAGACGGTACTGTCTATGGAGGTCCTATGTATTATATAAGTAAAGGACTTAAAGAAAAAGGATTTGCTATTTTAGGTAAGATCGCAGCTATTCTTTTTGCAATTTTTTGTATTGGAGGCTCTTTTGGAGGAGGTAATGCAGCACAATCTAACCAAGCAACTATAGTACTTAAAGAGATTTTTAATTTAGAAAGTACAGGTGCAGGTTTTTGGATAGGAGTAATATTAGCAATTTTAGTAGGTATTATTATTATTGGAGGTATTAAGCGTATAGCTTCTGTAACAGAAAAGGTAGTACCTTTTATGGCAGTAATGTATATTGTTGCTTGTCTATATATTATACTAAGTAATTTTTCATTAATTGATGATGCGATTAGTTTAATTATAAAGGAAGCATTTAATCCAACAGCTATTGGAGTAGGAGGAGTTATTGGAGTTCTATTGGTAGGGTTTAAAAGAGCAGCCTTTTCAAATGAGGCAGGAGCAGGGTCTGCTTCTATAGCACACTCGGCTGTAAAAACAAAATATTCTGCAAGTGAAGGATTGGTAGCATTATTAGAGCCATTTATTGATACTGTGGTTATCTGTACAATGACGGCACTTGTAATTGTGATATTTAACTTTGGAGGTTTCTTTGAATATGGAGGAGATGGTTCAGGAGCAGTAATGATAGATGGTGTTTCTTATGAAGGAGCAGGTATAACCTCAAAAGCTTTTGCGCAATACATACCATATTCTAATGTGTTCTTAACAGTTGCAGTAGTACTGTTTGCTGTATCAACAATGATTTCTTGGTCTTATTACGGGTTACAATCTTGGAAGTTCTTATTTGGACGTGGGAAAACAGCCGATTTAATATATAAATTTTTATTCTTAGCTTTTGTAGTAGTAGGAGCTTCGGCTAGTATGCAATCTATTTGGTCTTTCTCAGATGCAATGATTTTTGCAATGGTATTCCCGAATATGATAGGGCTTTATTTCTTATTCCCAGTAGTTAAGAAACAATTAAACCGTTTCTTAGATGCAATAAAAGCAGATAAAGCAAGCGCATAACAATATATAATGAATACTTTTAAATCCCACTTCTTTTATGATAGACAAAAAAGGAGTGGGATTTTGATTTTGATAGGGCTTATTCTTTTAGGAATAGGTATTTCTTATGGATACAAACCCGAAAAAGAGATCGTTATATCTAAAGCTGAGCAACAAGAAGTGATTGCTTTTCAAAAGCAAATAGATTCGCTTAAAGAAATAGAAATAGAAAATAAAAAACCAAAGCTATACCCTTTCAATCCTAATTATATTACCGAATATAAAGGATATACAATAGGGATGTCTATGGAAGAAGTGAAACGATTACACCGCTTTCGCAAAAACAAAAAATGGATCAATTCTAAAGAAGATTTTAAGAAAATTACCCAAGTGTCAGACTCTTTACTGGAGGTAATATCTCCTTATTTTAAATTTCCAGATTGGGTGACAAACCCTAAAACAAAAAGTACATATACTAAAAAACGAGCTTGGAAAACTTTTGAAGAAAAGGCAGATCTTAATAAGATTACCATAAAGAAGCTTATAGCTATAGATGATGTTGATCAAATAATAGCAGATAAGATCATACGTCATATACATAAAATAGGAGGATATCAAATAGATGAACAACTATATGATGTTTATGGGGTTTCAACAAAAATTAAGAGAGCTATCCTTAATAATTACACAG
>CAYYSK010000062.1:0-15147 GCA_964474345.1 uncultured Flavobacteriaceae bacterium | reverse complement strand
TGCAAAACGACAATAAACACTAGTGCTTTCTTGCTTTTAGCATAGCATCGCGTAGCCTGTCCTCACGAAGGTGGGGAGTTAAAGTAAAAAATACAGCGTAGTGATAGTGTTTGCAGTTGTTTTGTGATGTAATAGATTTTCTAATGCATAATTCGGGTTTATTCATAAAATCTCAGGTGTTTTGTTTGAGTTGCTCTCTATTGATTGCTCTCTTTTTTCCTATGATATTAGTTTTTGGATCTTGATTAACATATTCTTGGGGGTTTAGTTCAGGAGAGTATGGAGGAATAAAAAACAAACTATTTTATGCTCTTTAAATGTCTAGATATTTAATTTTTATAATATAGAAAGTATTAGAGTAGCGTTCTGAATGTAATTTTATACGATTCTATCTAATAAAATTAACATTTAAGGCAGATAACATCCATTTCTATGTACAATCTGCATTTCAAAATCATAAATAATCTAATAACGTTTGTTAGTCGTCGATGATTTTGTGCTTTATATCTAAAAAAAAAGTTAACGTTTTGTAAGCTTCTTTTTTTGTTTAACCTTAGTAGCATTAAATGACAAATTATCTTCTTTTTGTAAGAGTTGCTTTTGTTTTTAAAAAATTAATCCTACTAAAAATAAGATATAATTGTCGAGCTATATCATTTAGTATCGAATACAACAACTAATTTTCTATCAAATGAAAAAACAATTACTTTCGTTTTTATTCGCAATCTTTTTTACGCTTTTAGGTTATAGTCAAATAACCATCGATGAAAGTTTTACTACCCAAGAGTTAGTAGAAGATATTTTAATAAACTCATCTTGTGCAGAGGTTTCAAATATTGTATCATCAACAGGAACAAATTTTGGAGATGTAAATGGTATTGCGGCCTTCTCTGCCGTTGGAACTGATTTTCCTTTTGAGGAAGGAATTTTACTAATGTCTGGAGATGTACAAGATGCTCCTGGCCCAAATTTAAATATTCAATCTGCTGGGACGTGGCCTGGAGATGCAGACTTAGAAGCAAACACTACTGCGGTAGGTACAAACAATGCTTCATTTATTGAATTTAATTTCACACCCTTTATAGAACAGATCAGTTTTGATTTTATCATGGCTTCAGAAGAGTATGACCAAAACTTTGAGTGTACTTTTTCTGATGCATTTGCATTTATACTTACGGATGTAACTACAGGTGATGTACAAAACCTTGCTGTATTACCGGGAACAAATATTCCTATTCAAGTAACAAACATACGTCCTGAAGTAGTTGGACAATGTGCCGCTGTAAATGAAGAGTTCTTTGATAGATATAACTTTCTGCCTTTTAATGATGAAAATACTTCAGCAACAAATTTTAATGGTCAAACAGTAGAACTCACTGCAATGGCAGATGTTATTCCTGGTAATCCATACACTATAAAATTAGTAGTAGCAGATGAAACAGATGACGCATTTGATATTGGAGTATTCTTAGAAGCTGGTAGTTTTAATATTGGCGCTACAGATTTAGGAGACGATATCCTTGTAGCAAATGGTAATGCTGCTTGTGATGGAGACATTGTTACTCTAAATGCAGAAGATCCAGATGCTATTTCATATATGTGGTTTATGGATGGTGTTGAGCTTGTTGGTGAAACAAATCCAACTCTTGATGTAACTTTACCAGGAACATATAGTGTGATTGTAGCCCTTAACGGCACAGATTGTGTTATTGAAGATGAAGTTGTTGTCGAATTTATAACACCACAATCTGTTGAATTTGGTGAAGATATTGAAGCTTGTGAAGGAGATACTGTTACTTTAGATATTAATATTCTTGACTCTGCAGCTACTTTTTCTTGGTTTTTTAATAACGCCATATTAATAGATGAGACATCTTCTACTTTAGATGTTACAGAATCTGGAGATTATGCTGTAATAGTTAACTTCAGTGCTGGATGTACATTTTCAGACACAATTACTGTAACCTTTATTGAAGCTCCTATAATTGAATTAGGAGACACTATAAATAGTTGTTTAGAAAACACAACAACATTAGACGCTACTCCAACAAATATAGACCCTGCAGATGCAACTTTTGCTTGGACACTTGATGGTGTTGTACTTGCTGGTGAAACAAATCCAACTTTAGATGTTACTGCAGCTGGAACTTATGAAGTTACTGTTACTTCTGGGCCTTGTGTAGTTACAGACACTGTAGTAGTTGCAGCGCTTGCTGTTTTATTTGAATTAGGAGACGATTTCAATACTTGTTTTGAGCAAGAAGTAATATTAGATGCTACACCAACAAATATAGACCCTACGGCTGCAACATATGTATGGACATTAAATGGTACTGTAATTGCTGGAGAAGTATTACCAATGCTTACAATAACTGCTCCTGGTGTATATGAAGTTACAGTTTCACTAGGTATATGTTCAAACACAGATACCATCACAGTTACCCAAGCAAATCCTGATGGGTCATTATGTGTAGAACCTGAAGAGTGTCCAACAATAGAAGTTGATGCAGGAGAAGATTTAATTGTAGATTGTGATAATCCATGTGTAGATTTAAATGCAATAGTAGTAGTTCCTTTTACAACTACATCATCATATAGAATTGACCAAACAGAGTGTATTATCCCTATTACTGGAGGAACTCCTACAAACTTGACAATGGATGATACATGGAGTGGCATCATAGATTTACCATTTACATTTACGTATTATCAAAATGATTATACAGAACTTGTTATAGGAGCAAATGGACAAATTTCATTTGACACTTCATTCGCTGGTGGATTTAACGATTGGAATATTGATTTGGGACAAACTATTCCAAATAATGACCAAGCTACTTTTCCATTCAATACAATTTATGGAGCTTTTCATGATATAGATCCTGGTGTAAATGCAGAACCTGGCGCTATTAACTTCTTTATAAGCGGTGAAGCACCTTTTAGAGCATTTGTATTAAATTTTGACATGGTACCTCAATTTAGTTGTAATGACTTATTAAGTTCTCAACAAATCATTTTATATGAAACTGTAAATATTATTGATGTAAACATTACCAATAAACCTATATGTGATACTTGGAATGATGGTCTTGCAACATTGGCAATCTTAGGTAATGACAATACTGAATTTACAATTCCTCCTGGAAGAAATACAGGAGCTTGGGAAGCTATTGATGAAAATTGGAGATTTGTTCCTGATGGAGAAGAAAATGAAGATGTTATATTTACCTGGACAGATGAAGACGGAAATGTATTAAGTAATGACTTGACATTTAATGTATGCCCAACAGAAACTACTACATATACAGCCACAATAACTTTCACAAATCCTGATGGTACTGTCATTACAATTTCTGATGATGTAACTGTAACTTCAAATGTGATTGATTTTAATGTTGATCTTGGAAATGATGAAACATTTTGTGATGTAGATTCATTTGAAATTATACCAACAATTACTGGAGACACTCTAGATAATCCATCATACTTATGGAGTACTGGTGAAACAACAGAAACAATTACTGTAACCACTTCAGGAAATTACAGTGTTGAGATAGATGCTGGTGGAGGTTGTATTGAAACTGATGAAATTACGGTGACTTTCTCTACAACACCAATGTTAGACCTTGGTTCAGATATTACTATATGTAATGATGAAGCTTTTACAATATTACCTATAATTACAGGAGATGATATTACCGACATTGTATATAATTGGAGTACTGGAGAAACAACAGAGACAATTACTGTTAATTCTACTGGAACAATATCCCTTACTATAACTAATGCCGAAGGGTGTACAACAACAGATAACATCACAGTTACTATAGTTACGCCTGTCAGTATTTCGCTGGGAGAAGATTTCACTACCTGTAGAGAATTTCCTAATACACTTACTGCAGTGAGTGATGATCCTAATGTAACATATCAATGGCTTCTTAATGGTGATGTACTAAGTGGTGAAACTGCTAGTACATTAGATTTTACTATACCTGAAACTGCTGTAGGAACACAACAATTTACAGTAGTAATTACAACTACTGCTGGATGTACAAATTCTGACACTGTTGATGTATCACTCTTTGACGTAGGAAACTGTGTTATTACAGAAGGACTTTCTCCAGATGGAACTCCTGGCTTTAATGATACATTAGATCTTGAATTCTTAGCTGCTAGAACAGGTATTGAAGTTGTTCAAATTTATAATAGACTTGGAGCACTTGTTTTTGAACAACAGAATTACGTAAATCAATGGAGAGGTCAAGCTGATAATGGCAATGATCTTCCAACTGGAACATATTTTTATGTTATAAATCTTGATGGTGAAGATCCTGTATATGGAAGACAGGCCACAGGATGGATATATGTAAATAGAGCTGAATAAAATACACCGCAGTAACTAAAACCAAACGTAAATAGATAATATTCATTGTCGCCTATAACGCATCATTTATGCAATAAATAAATTTTTAAAAATGAAAAAACTATTTTTATTAACCCTTATTACAAGCATTTTATGTGTTGATTTTGCTACAGCACAGCAAGATCCTCAATATACACAGTACATGTATAACCAGAATGTGGTTAATCCAGCATATGCAGGATTAAAGGAGGGACTTGCACTTAATTTATTGTATAGAAATCAATGGTCTGCTCTTGATGGGGCTCCAGAAACTTTCACTTTCAATGCACATGCACCTGTAGGAGAAAGAACTGGATTAGGGTTATCATTGATACGTGATGAATTAGGCCCTGTAAAAGAAACCAATGCATATGTGGATTTCTCGTACACAATTCCTGTAAGTACTAATTATCAATTAGCATTTGGAATTAAGGCTGGAGCTACTTTTCATGATATTGGATTAACTAGTTTAGAATTACAAGATCCAGGAGATCCGTTCTTTGCTCAAAATGTGAGCCAAACAACTCCTAATGTAGGAGCTGGATTATTCTTATATAGTGACAATTTTTATGTAGGAGCTTCTGTACCAAATATTTTAAACTCACTTCACCTAGATGAAAACGGTTTACAGTTTGGTTCAGAAACGAGTCACTACTTTGTTACATCTGGATATGTGTTTCAAACAACAGAAAATTTAAAGCTAAAACCTTCTGTTCTTGTAAAATCTGCTTTTGACGCTCCTGTTTCTTTTGATGTAAATCTAAACGCATTATTCTTAGAAAAATTTGAATTGGGTGTATCATATAGATTAGATGATTCTTTTAGTGGTATTGTAGGTTTTCAAGCCACTCCTGATCTAAGAATAGGGTATGCATATGATGCTGTTGTATCAGAAATCAACAATGTTGCACCATCATCACACGAAATAATACTAACCTATAATATCATCTTTAATAAGCGTGCATTACGCTCACCGAGATACTTCTAAAATAAAATATAGTACAAGATGAAGAAGTTTTACATATACATATTGCTTGTTGCTACGAGTATTAATTTTGCAAATGCACAAAGCAAAGACACTAAAAAAGCTGACCAATTATTTGACAGATTAGCTTACACAGAAGCTATAGAAGAGTATACTAGTCTTATTGAAAAAGGAAAAGCTGACGAATATGTCTATACACAATTAGCTCGTACATACACAATCCTTAATGACACTAAAAAAGCTGAATCTTTTTATAAACGTGTGGTTAAGAATAAAAAAGCTAACCCAGAAACATTATTTGCATATGCAGAAATTCTAAAAGCAAATGGAAAATCTAGTGATTACAAAAAATGGATGAAAAGATTTGTAAAAGCAAATGCTAATGATCCTAGGGCTTCAATCTATCTAAAAAACCAAGATTACTTAGATGAACTAGAAGATCGTGATCCACTATATACAATCACCAATGCTGACAAAATCAATACTAAATATTCTGATTTTGGATCTTTTATAAATAACAATAAAATATATTTCTCTTCTTCAAGAAATACAGAACGTAAAAATCATAATCTTAATGGAGAACCATTTTTAGATGTTTATTCTGCAACAACAGATGGATCTAGCATAAGTAATGTCGAATTACTTGATGGAGATGTAAACACAAAGTATCATGAAGGAACCATTGCTGTTACTCCTGATGGAAAACGCATGTTTTTTGATCGTAACAATTTTTATGAAGGAGATTTAGAAAAAGATGAAGAAGGTGTAAATCAGATTAACCTATACGTAGCTGAAAAAGTTGCTGGAGAATGGACTAACATTACCCCTGTTCCTTTTAATGATGATAACTACTCCACAGGACATCCAGCAATAAGCCCTGACGGTAAAACATTATATTTTTCTAGTGATAAGCCAGGAGGTCAAGGAGGTTCTGATTTATATATGGTTGATCTTAAAAGTGACAACACTTTTGGAGAACCAAAAAATTTAGGATCACAAATTAACACAATCGCTACAGAAGGATTTCCTTTTATAGCTTCTAATGGAGATTTATATTTCTCTAGTAATGGACAGTTAGGACTTGGAGGATTAGATGTATTTGTCGCTGCAAAAAATGGAAATTCTTTTTCTTTTCCAGAAAATTTAGGTCCAGGTGTTAATAGTGGAAATGATGACTTTGGAGTTAACATCGATGTAGAAAAAGGAACCGGGTTTGTATCTTCAAATAGAAGAGGTGGAAAAGGTGGTGATGACATTTATGTATTAGGCAAATTGCCTCCTTGCGATGTTGACGTAACTATTACAGTTGAAGACACTGATGGTAACGGAATATCAAAAGCTCTTGTAGAAATTGCAAATATTACAGAAGAAACAACTGATTCTGATACAGCAACAACAACTGGGAAATACTTATTTAGTTCTAAGTGTAAAAGAGAATATAAAATAATGGCGTCTGCAGAAGGATACCTTCCAGCAAGTAGAACCGTATCAGTAGCAAAAAAAGCTGCAAACGTGACAATCACACTTGAAAAAGAACCAGTAATTACACCAACTGAAGTCGTTCTTAACCCTATTTATTTTGATTTTGATAAATGGAATATAAGATTAGATGCAGCTGAAGAATTAGATCGTCTTGTAGCAACTATGAATAAGTATCCAGAACTAGTAATCTCTGCAGAGAGTCATACAGATGTTCGCGGTTCAGAATCATACAATCAAACACTTTCTCAGAAAAGAGCAGAATCTATGCGTGATTATGTAATCAGTAGGGGAATAGATGCTAATCGTATTTCTGGAATTGGAAAAGGAGAATCAGAACTAGCTATTTCTTGTGAAGAATCTAGCTGTTCTAAGGATGATCATCAACTTAACAGACGTTGTGTTTTTAAAATTGTAAAATAACAAATCATACATTATACACTCACTAAATAAAAAAAGGCTTTCTAGATGTAGGAAGCCTTTTTTTATTTAGTGAGTCTTTTTTAAAGACAAAATTGTTACACGTATTCAACTTATCAGATGATTAATCGTTATCATCTGTCGTCAATATTATAACACGCCATCCTCCTCCACCTTCAGCTCCATTAAAAGATTCTTCATTTGAATTCCCTCCATAAACTATCCTACACTTTTCTAAATTAAGCACATTGTCTCTCAAATAGTTTGACTTCACTTTTTTTATTTTATTTTTTTAAGATTAATAAAGTAGTATCGAAACAAGGCCTTTACAAAAATTAATTTGTCTTTCGTAAAAGCGTAAAAAGAAGTATTCCTTTTTGCATTCATATATAAACATAAAAAATCTCGATACTAAAATGTATCAGGATTTTTTATCAATTCTAAATTCTAATCTATATACTATTGAGCATTGATTTGAATCTCATCTAGTTCATAAGTTCCATCAAGTTCAGAAGCACCGCTTCCTATATATCTAAATCCAATATAACCTGATTCTTCAATACAAGAAAGGTCTATAATTCCTGAATCTACCCAGTTTCCAAAAAACTCATCATTTTCTACAATAACACCTGCAGAAAGAATACTCCAAGTTGTCGACGGAATGTTTTCTGGCACACCATCCCAGTCACTTGAAAAGAGTAATTCTAAGACACTTCCATCAGAAAAGCTATTAGATGTCATAAACTGTAATGTTTCTCCATCTTGAGCATCTAAATTAAGTTGCGGAGTCACTAACCAAGCAATGGTAGAAGTATCTCCTGACATAAAAGAGCCAATTCTAGCAGAAATCCCTAAAGAGGCATTTTGACCTCCGCTTGAAAAAGCTTCCCAAGCTTCTGTTCCTACTTCTGTAAAATTGGTCCATCCGTTTCCAGAGATAGGCTCGTTTGTATTTTGTGTTTCAAAAAAATCTTCAAAAAGAATAACAGATCCAGCATTACCAGCTACGCCACAATCTATCAAAGCAGGATCACAACGATTTGTTTGATCAAAAACAATTGTAGATGTATCATTAATAACAAAGTTAAAAACGTTTCCAAAGAAGTTTCTTGTCAAAATCCCATCTATAGTACCTCTTCCTGTAGGTAGAGATAGTGCTTTAAAGTCAGAAAAGGTACTTGTGCTTAAAATCACCATTTGATTATTAGCACAATTCATTAATGTACGCTCCCCATCAAACTCATCTGTAGGTTCTGCAGCAAATGTAAATGAAGCATCTATTGCTTCTTCTCTTATAAACTGCATATCTGATAAACGTACATATAAATTTTCTAAACTTTCGTCAAAATCACTTATAGATATTTCCAAAGGAACTAATGTTCCAACCTCTGTTGATCTTCTGATAAAATCACTTTCTACAGCAGCAGCTATTTTTTCTAATCCATTAGTCACTCCTAATGTTAAGACACCATTATTATCTCCTATATGTAGTCCTCTTAATTTAACAAAAACTCTTCTTCCTACTTCATATCTAGAAAATAAAGGATTCACATCAACAAGAACGCGAACACCAGCATTAGGGTTTTCAGCTGCGTTTTGTAAAATAAGTTCTTCAAACCAATTTCCAGACTCATCACTACTAATTACATATCCTGAGATAAATTGTGTAGATTCTGACAAATCTAATGTAAATCCATTTCTAATATTTTCTAATGCTTCATCAAATAAATCTTGATCAAAATCAAGATCATCAGGATCAAAACCTAAATCTAACACTGCTTGATTTAATGCTTGTTCATATAGACTTACAAGTCCATCTATTGCGATAACTTCTCCTTCAAGATTAGGCTCTTCTACAGTAAGGTCTGGAACTGCAAAATCATCATCTTCTACACAAGATATTAGTAACACCATAGCTATGAGCATTCTAAATAATTGAGCTAATTTTATTGTTTTCATAATCGTTTATATTCTATAAATTCTTGATTTTTATATTAAAAGCGTACATAAAAGTTCACGTAGTACGTCGTCCCGTTTCCAAAAAAGAATCTTGGTCCAAACACAGGTCCATTCTCTCTTGCTTGATCATCACGTACATTTCTAAACGTAGCGTTACGCGATTGTTCAAAGCCTCCTGTTACATACTCCTCATCTAGGACATTGTTTATTGTAGCAAAAAAGCCTAAGAAGTAATCGTTTACTCTCCAAGATTTTCCACCTATTATATTTACTAAGAAGTAATTATCAAATTGTTGTTGCTGTAATAAATCTCTAGCAGTTCCTTGGTCAAAGTCATTTATTGGTAATCCATCAGCATCAGTCACAAAGTTGGCAGAACGTGCAAGATTACTTACATCAATATAAGCATTTGAAAAGTGATTTGTGGTTACTCCTATATTCCAGAAATTAGGATCTCTATATTCAAATCCTAATTGGAATGCTTTTTCTGGACCTCCTGCAACATGCAAATCTTTCAAGCGTGTTGTTCCATCTCCAAAACTTAGTGCTCCATCAAAATCATCACTTCTAAGGTAAAGATTAGGATTGTTTGTATATGTATATTGCCCTACACTTGCAGAAGCTTTTAATTTAAAAGTAGGAAGTATTTGTGCCTCTATACCTAACTCTATTCCCATATTACGTCTCTCCACATTAGTAAGAACCTCTTGTACAAAAGCGTCACCATCGTTACCTAATCCTCCAAGGTCTTCTGTAAAATAAAACTCAATACCTGTCCCTTTTTTAAATCCAGTATAATAGCCTGTTAATCTTCCTTTTATTAAAGGTGATCTAAAAATATAACTAGCATCAATAGACTGAACTTGCTCGCTTTCTAATCCATCAACAACTTCGTTATTTTGACGTGCATTTACAAAAGAGTTACGTATTGTAGGCGCATTAGTATAATATCCAATATTTACATTAATAAGATGACGTCCTGTAGCTTTATAAGTAAACCCTGCTTTTACACCTCCTGTAGAAAAATCTAATTTTTCACTATTTCCAAAAGAACCTACAGATCCATTTACATTTTGAAAGTTTCCATTCTCAAACAATCCATTACGTTGATAACTCGTTTGCGTAATAGTCCCCCCTACATAAAAGTCTATTTTATTGTATTTGAATTGCGCTTGTGCGAAACCAGAAAAAACTTCTGCATCAATCTCATAGTTATATTTATAACGATCTCCAATTCCAACAATACGATTTGGGTTCCTTACATCACTCTGCGCATTATCTGTAGATATAATTCCTGATGCATCTCCAGATTCTGCCTCTGTAAAACTATCTATATCTAAATATCCTGTCGCTCCTAACAAATCAGAGATCTCTGCATAATTTTCACTGCTTAAATCACGATAACTCATATTTGCATTAATTGTAATATTATCAGTAGTTACTGCATTTAATATAATATTTGCACTTAATTGAGAATCTTCAATAACATCATTTTGAACAGCATAAAGAGCATTTCTCCCTCGTCCTCTTAAAACAGCATTTCCTTCATACAAGCGATTCCAGTCAAACTGTCCATCATTTACAAACTTTTCTTGTGCTAGGAAAGCATTTTGAAAATCTGATGCTGTCGGGTTTTCATCTTGTAAAAAGAAACTAGGCAATAATTGATAATAGTCTGGAGATGGATTACGAGCACTTCCTACAAAAAATTCTTGCCCATTAGATTCAATAAGTGTGGTACCATTATTATCAATTCGGCTATTTTTAATAGTTCCCGTTTGATATCCTATATTCGTATTTATAGAAGTTTTATTAGACACTGCCCAGTAATGATTTAATAAAAATACAGGCTCTTCTATTTCTCTAATACGTGTGTTACGTATTTCTCCATTTTGATATCCCCAAAAAGGATTGTATCGTCTTCCTTTAAATTCAAAAATTTCTTGTGTTAAAGCAGTACTACGACCTCTTCTATTAGGTGTAAAAAATGATGTAAAATTCACACTGTGCTTGTCATTGATTTTCTTTTCTATTGCAATAAAAATTGAATTTGAATCATATAAAGTACCTTCTATAAACCCATCATTTCCAAAACGTCGAGAAGCAAGAATAGCAAAAGCCCATCCATCTGCACGAAGCCCTGAACTATAGCTGCTCATAATACGACCTTCATAAGAACGATTTGCAGTAGCATAAGAGACTCTACCCCCCTTACGATATTGGGAAGCTCTCATAATGATGTTTGTTGTACCTCCTAGACCTCCAAAGGAGTATTCATTTGCAGAAAGTCCTTGAGTAAACTCACGATTACGTTGTGCATCATTAAGACCTCCCCAATTTCCCCATTGCGGACGACCATTAAATTGCTTGTTCATCTCGATTCCATTGATCAATACCTTTCCATGAGCGTTATTTAATCCTCTAGGTCTAAAAAACGTAGCGCTCCAATCAAAAGCAGCAGCACTTAAAAAAGTATCTCTTCCAGCAGAGAGTAATCCTGAAACGTTAAGTCCCTCTATACCGTCATCTTCTCCGTTAAGGTCATTATCAGATAAAGAAATAAGGCCCGTTAATCGTTGTTCAATTTCTACATCTACATCTAGCGTAATTTTTCCTAGATCCAATGTTCTTCCTTGATTAACAACAATAGGAAAGCGTCTTGTAACATATCCATTTTTTGAGATTGTAAGGATCTGATCTCCTAATAGAATGTTTTGTGTTAAAACAAATGCACCTGTTGCATCTGTTTGTGTCATCTGACTAGAACCTTCTATAACTACAGTAACTTCAAGTAGTTTTTCTGCGGTAATTCTGTCAATCACTATTCCTTTTACAGAAGTTTGAGCAATTCCAGATAGTATTGCAAAAACTAGTAAAAATTTAAAAATAATATATTTCATGCGGGTCTAATTAGTTATAATTCCCGCATAAGAATTATTAGATTACAATCAAATATACTCACTTTCAATGGATTCATTATCTTTAATCTGGAAAAATTGAGATGCAATTATAATCATGTACTTAAGTAGGTATTTATTTTTTATTTTTATGCTATCATGTGCTTTTGCAAAAGCGCAAGATCAAAAAACATTTAAGGCACACATTATTGCCTTCTATAATGTCGAAAATTTATTTGATACAGAAAACGACCCAATTACATTTGATGATGATCGTACTCCTAAAGGAAAGGATCACTGGACAGAAGCTATTTATGCAGATAAAGTACAGAAAATGGCACGCGTTATTTCTGAAATTGGACACGATGTAACTCAAAACGCGCCTGTTATTATTGGTCTCGCAGAAGTAGAAAATAGAAAAACAGTTGAAGCACTTGCAAACGATCCTCAATTATTAGAGAAAGAATATGGTATCGCTCATTTTGACTCTCCAGATCGAAGAGGCATTGATGTTGCTCTTATGTATCAAAAAGCATTTTTCAAGCCTTTAAACATAAGCAAGCATGAACTTATTATATACGATAATGAAGACTCTGAAAAAAGGAGATATACACGCGACCAACTTCTTGTTTCTGGTTTACTAGATGGAGATCTGATTCATGTGATTGTTAATCATTGGCCATCCCGTTCTGGAGGAGAGGCACGTAGTCGTAAAAAGCGTATCACTGCTGCAAAACTTAATCAAAAAATCATAGATAGCCTTCAAAGCAATGATCCTTATGCTAAGATCATCACTATGGGAGATCTTAATGATGATCCAACAAGTCCTAGTGTAAAGAAGATACTTAAAGCTCAAGGAAAAAAGGAAAAAGTAAAAGATAAAATGTTGTACAATCCTATGGAGCCTATGTTTAAGAAAGGAATTGGGACATTAGCATATAGAGATGGATGGAATCTTTTTGATCAAATCTTAATTACTGAACCGCTTATACGTAAAGATTATAGTTCATATAGATATTACAAAGCAAGTGTTTTTAATGAAAATTATCTAAGCAATCCTAAAGGACGTTACAAAGGGTATCCATATCGAAGTTTTGCAAATGGAGGATATACTGGAGGTTATAGTGACCATTTCCCTGTATATATTGTTCTTATAAAAGAAGTCGAAAATTAACAATACTATACAATTATAAAAAAGGAGGACTGTAAAAATTACAGTTCTCCTTTTTTATAATTTCATTTTATAGTCTAGAGCCATTTAGACCAAGGAATCATGGCTAATACAGCAATAAGTGCTAGTGTATAAAAGATAGCTAATTTCTTAAATTTTGGAGTAGACAATCTTTGTTTTTTATGTTTTGAGTATCCAATAGTTACTAATGCAATAGCTATAATCATTAACATAGGATGCTCTACAGTTAATTTACGAATATCAGGTGATCCCATCACAGCTTTCATACCTCCATTTGTCAATGCCTTAAGGCCATATCCATTAGACACAAACCAAAGTACTAATCCTATTAATAATTGAAGGTGCATTGTAATTAAAGTAAAAAGTGCTAGACGCATATCTTTTGCTCCATACTCTTTACCTCCAAAAAACTTAATAAGAGAATTAAATGTAGTAATAACTAATATTGCAAGAACTAGATATGCCCACATAGAGTGCACAAATTGAATTGTAGAATACATAATGGTGTGTTTTAAAATAATTACAAATCAAAGATAATCCATTTTAAACCAAAAGAAGCTGTCTAAAAAGGTGATCTTTTTTATGTATTGATTTTGATATTTTGTATTTTAAAAGTGTGAAATCTAACCCTGTATGGAAGACCAATCACCAATCTCAGTTTAGTCTTCTTCCTCCTAGTTATGATGATTTTGTTTCCGAGCATCATCCTGTACGTATTGTCAATTCTATCATTGATTTGATTGATATACGTTCTATAGAGCGAACTTATAAAGGAGGCGGCACCTCGAGTTACCATCCACGAGATCTTATCAAGATATTGATCTATGCCTACCTTCGTAATTTATATTCTTCTCGTAAGATTGAGCAAGCATTGGGAGAGAATGTTCATTTTATGTGGCTCAGCGGTTGTATACAACCAGACCACAACACCATAAGCAATTTCCGATCAGGTAAGCTCAAGGGAAAGTTCAAAAAGATCTTCAATCAGGTTGTAGTGCTTCTTGCTCAACAGGGATATCTTAGTATCAAAGACATTTATATAGATGGTACTAAGATTGAGGCTAATGCAAATCGCTATACTTTTGTATGGGGTAAGAGTATAAAGAACTCACGCGAGCGTATCAAGAAACAGCTTAAGCAGCTTTGGCGTTATGTAGAGACAGTATATGCAGAAGAAGAGCAACGCCCTAATGAGCCAGATAACTTTGATGCCATAGATCCTAAAGAAGTATCTAAGACTATAGATCAAATCAACAAAGCATTAGAAGGAAAGAAGATCGATAGTAAGGTCAAACAAAAACTTAACTATGCGAAGAAGAATTGGCCTAGCAAGGTTGCAAAATACAACAACCAACAGCAGCAGATGGGTCTTCGTAACTCTATGAGTAAGACCGATCCTGATGCTACTTTTATGAGGATGAAAGATGACCATATGCAAAACGGTCAATTAAAACCAGGTTATAACCTACAAGCCTCTTCAAACAATCAATTCATCGTTAATTATATCTTAGCTCAAACCACAGCAGATACCACCACATTAATTGACCACTTAGAAGAGCACCAACAAAGTTTTAAAGAGTTGCCAGAAATGCTCACCGCAGATGCAGGATATGGAAGTGAACAGAACTACACCTATCTGGAAGAGCAGAACATTGAAGCCTTTGTAAAGTACAATTACTTCCACAAAGAACAAAAAGAGCACAACAAACCACCTAATCCCTTCCATCCAGGTCAACTCCATTATAACTTAGAACAAGGCTGTTATTACTGCCTGATGGGGCAATAAATGGTTAATATAGGAAGGTATAAAAAG
>CAYYSK010000061.1:0-15541 GCA_964474345.1 uncultured Flavobacteriaceae bacterium | reverse complement strand
AGGCATTTATACGAAACTGAATTTTAATTTCGAGGCAAGTCTCGGGGTATTAAACTCTTTGGCGGGGCCAATAAATTTCCTTCTATTTTTTGATTCATTTAAATAATAGCGTTTTAAAATTAACAATTTTCAAAATGAAAATATAAGATCATTGAGAAGAGCTTATAATGGAGTGTATTTTAAAAATAATAATGTATGTTTTTATTCTGTATTTGCGAAAGAAAAATGATTCACTAACCTAAACTTAACACGCTATTCTTTGGCAGTAATGCTATTTCAGCGTATTTTTGCACCCCGAAAAGAAAAAATTTGTATTTTAACAGATGTAACATATTGATTGTTAAATAGTTAAATATAAATTTTCAAAGCCTTTAAATACGTTTTCGCGAAAGCAGAAAAAGGAAAGACCTAATGGTCAGTAAATGTGCTTTTTATGAAAGCATAAATGAAATAGATTATGACAATAGATAAAATAAAAACATTTGATGTACTTATAGAGATCCCAAAGGGAAGTCGTAATAAGTATGAATACGATTTTGAATTAAAGAAAATACGTTACGATCGTATGATTTTTTCATCTATGATGTATCCTGCAGATTATGGTTTTGTGCCAGAAACATTGGCATTAGATGGAGATCCTCTTGATGTATTAGTTTTGGTAACTGAACCTACATTTCCGGGTTGTGTGATAGAAGTAAAACCTATCGGAGTATTCCATATGGCAGATGAAAAAGGGCCAGATGAAAAAGTAATATGTGTTCCTGTAAGTGATCCAATAGCAAGTAAAGTGAATGATCTTTCTGAATTAAATCCACATTTAATAAAAGAAATAGAGCACTTTTTCCAAGTTTATAAAGATCTTGAAGAGAAAAAAGTAGATGTAGGAGGATGGGGAGATGTACAAGAAGCAAAAGAAATTGTTGTAAAATGCATAGAGCGTTACCAAGAAAGTGACGTGCCGCGTAGCGAAGTAAGTATCTACTAGATTACACTTTTTTAACGAATTAGCATTTAGCCGCAATCCTTTGGATTGAGGCTTTTTTTGTTCGCTCTGATTTTCCTACATTAGCGACGCTTAAAAAATAATTAAACCAAAAAGATATTATATGGAATCAATGATGATTTATATGCCTATTGCAATGGCAGTATTAGGGCTAATTTATATGGGAGTAAAGCGCTCTTGGGTAATGAAACAAGATGCGGGAGATGGTAAGATGAAAGAAATTTCTGATTACATTTATGAAGGAGCTTTAGCTTTCTTAAGTGCCGAATATAGATTACTTGCTATTTTTGTTGTTATTGTAAGTGTTTTACTCACAATAGTTTCTTTTGTAGTACCTACAACACATTGGCTTATTGTAATTGCTTTTATTTTTGGTGCTATATTTTCTGCATATGCAGGAAATGTAGGAATGAAGATTGCTACAAAAACTAATGTAAGAACAACACAAGCAGCTCGTACTAGTCTGCCTAATGCGTTGAAGATTTCTTTTGGAGGTGGGACAGTAATGGGACTTGGTGTTGCAGGTTTAGCTGTATTAGGATTAACAGCTTTCTTCATTATCTTCTATAAGTTTGTTTTTATGCCTGATGGGTGGACAAATACAGGAGATATGACCATAGTTTTAGAAACACTTGCAGGTTTTTCTTTAGGAGCTGAATCTATTGCACTTTTTGCACGTGTAGGAGGAGGTATATATACAAAAGCTGCTGATGTAGGAGCAGACCTTGTAGGTAAAGTAGAGGCAGGTATTCCGGAAGATGATCCTCGTAATCCAGCAACAATTGCTGATAATGTAGGAGATAATGTAGGAGATGTGGCTGGTATGGGAGCAGATTTATTTGGATCATACGTAGCAACAGTACTTGCAGCAATGGTACTAGGTAACTATGTGATTAAAGATATGGGAGGTAGTATCTCTGACGCCTTTGGAGGAATAGGACCTATCTTATTACCTATGGCAATTGCTGGAGTAGGTATTATCATTTCTATCATAGGAACAATGCTTGTAAAGATAAATAGTAATGATGCAAAAGAGTCTCAAGTAATGGGTGCTCTTAATAAAGGAAACTGGACGTCTATTATATTGGTAGCAATAGCTTGTTTTGGCTTATGTACTTGGATGCTTCCAGAAACAATGAAAATGGAATTCTTTGGAGAAGGTTTACAAGAAATTCCTTCAATGCGTGTATTTTATGCAACGCTTGTAGGATTAGTAGTAGGAGCAGTGATTTCATCAGTGACAGAATACTATACAGGATTAGGTAAAAAACCAATTTTAAAAATTGTACAACAATCTAGTACAGGAGCAGGAACAAATATCATTGCAGGTCTTGCAACAGGTATGATATCTACCTTTCCTTCTGTATTATTATTTGCAGGTGCTATATGGGCATCATATGCATTTGCAGGTTTTTATGGAGTAGCACTTGCAGCTTCTGCAATGATGGCTACAACAGCTATGCAGTTAGCGATTGATGCTTTTGGACCAATATCTGATAATGCTGGTGGAATTGCAGAAATGAGTGAACAAGAGCCTATTGTACGTGAACGTACTGATATTCTTGATTCTGTAGGAAATACAACAGCAGCAACTGGAAAAGGATTTGCTATTGCTTCGGCAGCATTAACGTCTCTAGCATTATTTGCAGCTTATGTAACATTTACAGGAATAGACGGGATTAATATTTTTAAAGCACCAGTTCTTGCCATGCTTTTTGTAGGAGGAATGGTACCTGTAGTATTCTCTGCATTGGCAATGAATGCCGTTGGTAAAGCTGCTATGGAGATGGTACAAGAAGTACGCCGTCAGTTTAAAGCAATCCCTGGGATTATGGAAGGCACTGGAAAACCAGAATATGATAAGTGTGTGGCTATCTCGACACAAGCTTCTTTAAGACAAATGATGCTTCCAGGATTATTAACAATAGGTTTTCCTTTAGTTATTGCTTTCGTACCATTACTTTTTGGAATGGATAACTTAGCTATTGCAGAGATGTTAGGAGGTTATATGGCTGGAGTTACTGTAAGTGGTGTATTATGGGCAATTTTTCAAAATAATGCAGGTGGTGCTTGGGATAATGCTAAGAAATCATTTGAAGCTGGAGTAGAGATTAATGGAGAGATGACTTATAAAGGTTCTGATGCTCATAAAGCGGCAGTAACTGGTGATACAGTAGGAGATCCATTTAAAGATACCTCAGGGCCATCTATGAATATTTTAATTAAACTTACTTGTTTAATAGGTCTTGTGATTGCCCCAATTCTTGGAGAGCATACTGAAGATGGTATTGCATTAACAGATACACAAGAAATTGAAGTTGTAGCTAGTGCTACTTCTGATAAAGAAATAAAAAAGGAAGTAAAAGTAGAAATGAATGCTGGAGATGATGGGCAAGCAAAAGCTATTGTAACAACAACAGTTACTAAAAATGGTCAAACTACTTCTGAAGAAAAAATATATGAAGGTACAGTAGAAGAGGTAAAAGCTGTAGTTGAATCTTCAAAAGATATTGAGATAGAAGTTAAGAAAGGAAAATAACTTCTCCTTCTTCTTTATGTATACTATGAATAAAAAAACGCGAGCCCATTATAGCTCGCGTTTTGCGTTCAAGTAACTTAGTGTTTACCTAGTACCTAGTAAACACAAATGTAGCGTTTTTGTTTTCTATAGTAGTTGTACCATTTATAGTACTCGTATTATTTTCAGTAATAACTAATATAAGAGATTCGGTTGTTAACTCTTCGATAGTTGCAATAGTAATTTTACCGTTAGAATCTATTGTTAACTGATCATCAACAAGAGTCCAATCTGTTAGCGAATTTATTAAATTTAAATTATTTATAGTTCTAATAGTATTATTGCCATCAATTTCTATAATTTCTTCGTCTATAGAATAGTGTCCTTCACCAGTAACAATAGCAGGATTTTCTAAAAAAGTAATAGTATAATCTCCATTAAAATTGCTACTTTGAATATCTTGAGTCGTAGTTCCATTACTATTTGTAATAGTTGTAGTTCCAGAATAAATAACATCTATTCCAGTCCAAATTCCTAGTAGATCAACATCTGCTAGTGAACTCTCCGATACTGTAGTATTTTCATCTTCTGAAATAATCGAATCTGTTGAACACGATAAAATCAAGCACGCCAAAAGCGTAAATAAGAGTGATTTAAAATTTTTCATAATTATGATTTGGGGTTAATCAATACACAAAACTAATCAAATCTTAAAACCTCACCTAAATAATATTAACATTTTATTCAAAAACACCCATGAAATAACAATTTTAATCGATGAAATACACAATTTTATGATTTTCATTACCAATTGTTATAAATAGACACAAAAAACACGAGCTAAATAACTCGTGTTTTTTGTGTCTATTTATAAAGTTATTTTATAATCTTTGAAGACTAACGATTGCATTAACAATAGCTATTGTTTCAATACCTTGTTGTTCGATTGTGACTTCTGTATCAACAACTTCTATCGTAAGAGCTGTTTCAGTTAATGTTGTGATAATACCTGTATTTTCTATATCATTGGAAGTAATAATAGTAATTTGGTCACCATCTATCATCCAGCTTCCAGAATCAATAAATAAAATACCAGGAATAGTTTCTGTAATAGATTGACCAGCAACTGTAGTTGTTAATTCAATGTTATAATCTCCATCGGCAGTTACTTCATTTGGTTCTTCAGTAAAAGCAACTGTATAATTAAGGTCAATACCTTCACCTATAAATTCAGTTTCTATAGTTTGACCAGCAATTTCAACTGAAGAAGTTCCATCTGCATCAATAGATATAACTTCCCACATGCCAATAATGTTTGGAGGATTATCGTTTGTATCTTCTGAAGATTCATCCATACTTTCAGGAGATTCTTCATTGACAGGATCTGTAGTATCATTATCATCATTAGATCCACAGGAAATACTAATAATAGCAAATAGGAAGACAAAGACTGGTTTTAAAATTTTCATTACATGTAGTTTTAAGGATTTAAAAATATGTGCGAAAATAAGAAAATATAAATAACCTTAAATTTGAATTGCTTACTATCTGGTAATCAATTAATAAGTGTTGAGGAATGTTTGTTTTTTTGCAACAATTAAAATAACCCGTGAAGTTGGGCATCAATTTTATTGATAATTTCTCCTAAATCTTCAGGATTGTCTACAAAGTTGATATTATCTACATCTACAATAAGAAGTTTTCCTTTAGCATAATCATGTATCCAAGCTTCATATCGTTCATTAAGACGGCTTAAATAGTCTATACTGATTGAATTTTCATAATCGCGACCACGTTTATGAATTTGTGAAACGAGATTAGGAATAGAACTACGCAAATAAATCATTAAATCTGGAGCATCAACTACACTTTCCATTAAGTCAAAAAGCGAACGATAATTATTATAATCCCTATTTGTTAAAAGACCCATTGCGTGTAAATTGGGAGCAAAAATAAAGGCATCCTCATATATAGTACGATCTTGTATGATACTTTTCTTGCTATTACGTATTTCTAGTAATTGTCTAAATCGACTATTTAAAAAATAGACTTGCAAATTAAAAGACCAACGTTCCATTGCATTATAAAAATCATCGAGGTATGGGTTGTCTACCACATCTTCAAATTGTGGTGTCCACTTATAATGTTTTGCAAGAAGTCTCGTGAGAGTTGTTTTTCCTGCGCCTATATTTCCTGCGATTGCAATGTGCATTAGATTATTCTTTTGATAGATTGAGTCTGAAAGAGGTCAAAATTTGACCATGGTAAATATAAAGGATTTCATCCTTGATCGAAAACTGTTTTATAGTAATTTCTGGAATTTCAATTTTTGAAAACTCACTTTTATCTTCCTCCCTATATTGTAATTGTTTTTCAATAATAGCAAAGATAGAACCGTTATATTCCATAATAGAAGATATATTAATTCTAAAAGGAGCTGAATCAATATAACTGCCATAAACAGTGAAGGAGTCGACTGTCGATACTGTCTTTGTCCAAGCTACATTAAAATTACTAATAAGTTCTTCTATAGGTTGCTTAGTAGGTGGAAACTCTGTTACTACTTTATTTTGATTATAATCAAATATTTCTAGTTGTTGTATATCAGTATTATAAATCCATAAGCGTCTATCGCCCGCATTAGTTACATGACTTACATTTCTAAATTCTTCAATAGAACTAAAGTTGATTCGTCTAATCTCTGCAAGAGTGTTATCCAAGATAACAGTAGTGTTCGCATCTCTATAAAAAATAGTAATTTTTAAAGGATTTATAAGATCTACACTAGTGATTTCTCCAAGATTTAAAGCTGTAAACTCAATAATATTAGAATCACTTTTTTTGTATAGAGTATTATTAGAGGTATAATAAATATTTTGGAAATTATCTACTCCTATAAAACGTTCTGCTTTTAAAGGAAAGTCTTTTAACTTTGTGATACTATAGGTTTGTGCCTCCATTAAAATGGATGCACAAAACAAAATGATTAGTACCAAAAATCTCATAGGATAGGCAAAGTACAAAAATCTAGCCGTTTTAGGTATGCGCTTTCGCGAAAGCGGGAAAAAATTTAAATCTAACTGTGAATTATACCTTTGCTAACAAATAAGTTTATATCCATAGCCTCTTACATTTACAATAGAAATTGCCGAATCTTCTTTTAACTTTTTACGAAGCTTAGTAATAAACACATCCATAGATTGACCACTAAAAAAAGGAATTGGCTAACGGAAAGTTCTCAAAAAAATAAACAGGAAAAAGTTTTATTTTTTATAAGAACAACCACCCCGTTTATGGGATTAACAAATGAGTTTATATCCATATCCTCTCACATTTACAATAGAAATAGTAGGATCTTCTTTTAGTTTTTTACGTAGCTTAGTAATAAACACATCCATAGATCGACCACTAAAAAAATCATCATCGCCCCATAATTTTTTGAGGATAAGGGAGCGATCCAGAACTTTATTTTTGTTTTTATATAAATGAAATAAAAGATGAGCTTCACGATGAGTGAGGTTTTGTTCGTTTTCGCGAAAGCGTAATACCTGCTTAGGAAATTCAAAGATATATTCTCCTATTTTTAAAGTTTCAGTATTTTTCTGCTCCAGACTTCTATTTAGTAAATTATTGACACGAACAATAAGTTCTTCAATACTGAATGGTTTTTTTAAATAATCATTACCTCCAATACTAAACCCTTCTACGACATCTGCTGTTTGAGATTTTGCGGTAAGAAATATAATAGGAATGGTATCATCTAGTTTACGTATTTCTTTTGCGACTGTAAAGCCATCCATTTTTGGCATCATAACATCTAGTACAACAATAGCTGGTTGGTCATCTATGTAGGTTTGTAGTGCTTGTTGACCATCTACACATAAGGTGACATCAAAATTGCGAGTTTCTAAACTTTCTTTTACGATTTGACCTAATGCAGGTTCATCTTCGGCGAGTACTATTTTTATTTTAGACATAAGGTAAAAGAATTTTAAATTGTGTTGGGTTGGTATCTACTACAATACTGCCTTCATGTTTTTCTATAATTACTTTGGTATAATAAAGCCCTATTCCAAAACCTTTGACATCATGTGTATTTCCTTTAGGAACGCGATAAAATTTTTCAAAAATCTGAGCTACTTGTGTTTTTGTAAGTGTGTTTCCAGAATCTGAAATAATAATCTCTACTCCTGATTTTAATTTTTGAACAGTTATTTCTATAGCATCCCCTCCATACTTTATGGCATTGTCTATAATATTATCTAATGCATTTTCTATATGAAAAGCATCTATAGAGATCCAAATATTCTCTTCTTTTGGTTCAAAAATAATTTTTCTTTCTACATGGGTAGCCACATATTTTTGATGGATAGACTCCAAAAGTGTTACCATATTTGTTTCTTGTTTGTTAAGCGCTAATGCTTCACTATTTATGGTAGCAGTTTCTAAGAGCTTTTCAACCATTTCGTTGAGTTTACTTACTTGTTGTGAAGACATTTCTACATATTTTTTTGTCTTCTCCATGTCATTAGAAGCATTAAAATGCTGAATACTTTCCATGGCAACACCTATAGTGGCAATAGGGGTTTTAAATTCATGTGTCATATTACTAATAAAATCATTTTTGATCTCAGCAAGTTGTTTTTGTTGTTGTATAATATGAAGTAAGTATAATAAACTACCTATGACTGCTCCTAGTAAAAGTATTGATAGTAATATGCCTAGAAGATTTCTTTTTAAAACAATTCCTGCAATATTCTGAACACCCGCCTTTAAAATATTTTCTTCAGGTAATAATAATGAAGATGAAATTACAACAATTTCATCTTGTAACTCCTGTAGATCATCGCCATAAGAAAGATTGTATTTTGTTGAAATATTCTTTCTGAATAACTCATCAGAGAATAAAGAGTCAATAGTTGACATGTTTACAGTATCATCACTAAATGAAAGTACGATTCTAGTGGTTAAGTCTTGAAGCGCACTATTGCGTATAGAATCAGATGAAATAGGTGTTCCCCATCCATATAAAGTATCCTTATGTTTATGCTTGTTTAATTTTCTTGTAATAGAATCTGAACCTATAATAAACGAACTTTTAGATTTAGGAGATTCTATATCATAACTTTTTTGTTGAAAAGAGGTTAACGATTTTTTAGTATGCTGAATGATAGAATCTATTTCTTTAGGAGTAGCACTTTCAATGGTAAGGAAATCGCCAGAAAAAATAGAATCAGTAATCACAACTGATGCTGAATTTCTACTAAAACCACTTGCCGTACGTTCTGTAAAACTTTTTAAGTGATTTGATTTAAAAAAATCTTTAGGGCGTGCCCCATCACTAAAAAAACCTAAAGTATTTTGAGCAACCTTTTCTTCATAATAGATACTTACTGCATTATCCAAACTAGTTTGTACATCATTAACTAACTGTTGCTTTCCAACCTGATAGTTTTTGTAATTCCAATATACCTGAATAGCAAGCGTAATTAAGATTACACTGCTTATAAAGTACAATATGGTTTTATAATTTCTTTCTTGCATACCTCAAAAGTAGGAGGATAATCCTTTGTAAAAAAATCGGTTAACACTCGTTAACGTTGGTTAACGTAATTATAGATGGAAGATATGCATATTTGTACTGTTCAAAAAATGTATAACCGTAAATCAAACTAATATGAAAACTCTATTAACTATTATGATTGCCGTATTTTCAATAGCTACTACGCTAGGGCAAACGGTCGTTAAAAAAGAAATAATTACCTTGACAGGTACTCAAAAAGGTGATGCTGAAAAAATAATCGTTGAACTTTCAAAAAAATTACAAAAATCTATTGGTGATACCGATTCTTTAAGTAAAGACGATATTAAAACCTTAAAAGAATTATTGACTAAAATCACCGATACTATTGATGAAGATAATAATTCTAAAGTAACCATAAAAAAAGAAGGTTCTTCAAAAAATTCATCTATATCGTATTCGATTTCTTTAGACTCAGATGAAGGGGTAGAAATTCTTGATCTAGAAGATATAGATATTGAAGTAATTAAAGAAAAATTAAAAGATGTTTCAGAAGATATTCATGATTCAGAAAATATAAAAATGACTATCAAAACTCTAAGCAATAATAAAGTGATTATTGAGGAGAAAGAAGAAAAAGAAAACAAAAAACAATAACAATAACAAACTACAACTATACACACAATGAGAAATTTAATTTTAACAACACTTATTCTTGTATTTGCTTTCGCGAAAGCTAACTCACAAAACATTGAAGGAGTAGCAACATATCAAACCCAACGTCATGTAGATTTTAAAATGGATAGTACCTCTGGAATAGGAGACGAAATGCAAAAAATGTTACAAAAGCAATTACGTAAGCAATTCCAAAAAGAATTTAAACTCACTTTTAATGGTGAAGAAGCTATTTGGAAAGAAAATGTGTCTTTAGATAAACCACAAGGCCCATCTAGTTCTGGAATGAGTATTGTTGTAAGTGGTATTGGAGGCGATGATTATGCTTTATACCAAAATGTAACAGAGCAGAAGTATACAGAGCAAAATGATTTAATGGGAAAACAGTTTCTTGTTCAGGACAAGCTTGAAAAACCAGAATGGAAGTTGGAGAAAGAGACCAAAAATATTGGGCAGTATACATGTTTTAAAGCAACACTTACAGAAGAGGTTGAAAAACGTACTTTTCAAAAAATCAATGGGGAAGGAGAAGAAGAAATTAAGAAGGTAACCAAAGTAACTACTGCTTGGTATACTTTGGATATTCCTGTGCAACATGGCCCTGAAAGTTTCTGGGGATTGCCTGGGCTTATCTTAGAAGTAAATGACGGTGAGATGTCTATGATGTGTACGCAAGTAGTTATAAATCCTAAAAATGGAGTGTCTATAGATATTCCAACAAAAGGGAAGAAAGTAAATGAAGAAGAATTTGAAAAAATCTCTGAGGAAAAATCTAAAGAAATGATGGAACGTTATAATGGAGGAGGTAGAAAAGGAGGTAATAATAGTACATTTCAAATAAGAACAGGAGGGTAAACAAAGCTCTTGCAAATCATAAAGTATTCTTAAAAAAAGAAGGCTGCTTAAACTTTGGTTTAACTTTATAGTCTAAGGTACCAAACATTACTAGACTATGATTATTAAATACATGCGAGGGGTTGCAATGCTCTTCATAGGGCTATTTGCAATGACTGCTTCTTCTCAAGAAATTAAAGGAATTGTTACATATAAGACAAAAACAACCATTGATATTTCACGTTTTTCTCGTGGTGGTCAACAAATGACTGAGCAACGAAAAAAGCAAATTATGGAGCGTATGAAAAACTTCTTAGAAAAGGAGTATACATTAAGCTTTACAAAAGATGAATCTTTTTATAAAGAAGAAGCACAGCTTGAAACTCCTGGACAAGGAAGAGGACGTTTTGGAGGAAGTTTTACACAAGGTGGAATCTACAAGAATGTATCTGGTAATACATACTCCCAAGAAAACAATATGTTTGGAAAAGTATTTTTGATAAAAGATACTATCAATAATCTAGAATGGGAGCTTGTAAAAGAAAGTAAAATGATAGGGCAATATCCAGTTTTTAAAGCTGTTGCTACTAGAGATATAGAACAAAATATTTTTAGTAGGATGGGACGACGTGCGCGTGATGCTCAGAAAGAAAGAGAAAAGAAAAATGATTCTCTAGATACAGCAAGTACTGAAGATAAAGTTGAAGAAACACCAGAACCGAAAACAGAAACAATCACTGCTTGGTATACACCTATGATTCCTGCGAGTCATGGCCCTGCTGAATTTGGAGGTTTACCAGGGCTTATTTTAGAACTAAATACTGGAAATACAACTATGTTGTGTACCAAAGTAGTATTGAATCCTCAAGAAGAAATAGTAATTGAGATACCAGAGAAAGGGAAGGAAGTAAGTAGAGAAGAGTATAGGAAAATTGTAGATGAAAAAGCCAAAGAAATGTCAGAACGTTTTGGAGGAAATAATCGCCGTGGTCAAGGTAGAGGCGGTAGAAGATTTGGAGGATAATTAATACTACTGAATATAGTTACATACTATTTTCATGTTGAAAAGTTTTCGTATAGAGTCATTCAATATGAAAATGATATTGGATATAACATAAAAACACCAAGGGTTACAACATCTTGGAAAACTAAATCAATACAATCAAAATGCGTTTAAAAACTACATTTTTGGTGTTGCTTCTAGCAATACCCTTGGGTCTTTTTGCTCAAAGTATAGAGCTTAGAGGTACTGTAAAAGACAGTATAGGAAACCCCTTAGAACTAGCAAATATCATTGCAACAAATAAAGCCGAGGGAACCTTAGAGTCGTATGGTATTACAGATGCTCAAGGACGATACAAATTAGAACTTTCTGTAAATACTACCTATGAACTTAAAGTAAGTTTTTTAGGGTTAAAATCAGAAATTCAAGAGTATACAGTACCAGAAAACGCATCAGATGCTACAAAAGATTTTGTATTGATATCTGATCCTAATTTACTAGATAATGTAGAGTTAGTGTATGAAATACCTGTTACTGTAAAAGGAGATACAATAGTCTATAATACTGATAGTTTTACAAATGGGAATGAAAAAAAATTGGGAGATGTTCTTAAAAAACTCCCTGGTGTTGAGGTTACTGATGATGGAGAGATCGAAGTTGATGGACAAACAGTTTCTAAAGTGATGATCGAAGGAAAAGACTTCTTTGATGGAGATAGTAAACTAGCCACACAAAATATTCCTGCAGATGCTCTTAAAAAGGTAGAGGTTTTAAAAAACTATAATGAAGTATCACAACTACGAGGATTAGGAAATGATCAAGATAATATTGCGATTAACCTTAAACTTAAAGAAGGAAAGAAAAACTTTTGGTTTGGAGATATTACCACAGGAGTAGGAGAAGGAGGAGACGAGTTTAGATATACTTTTAAACCTAAGTTATTTTATTATAGCCCTAAGGGAAGTATTAATGTTATTGGAAATTTTAATAATACGGGAGAAGTTCCTTTTACTTTTAGAGATTACTTTAATTTTACAGGAGGATTTAGAGGCTTTAACCAACGTGGCGGAACTTCTTTTAATATTTCTGATGGTGGATTAGGATTTTTAACAACTCAAAATAATAGAGCTAATGAGATAGAGTCTGATTTTGTAGGTGCAAACTTTACATATAGCCCATCATCAACATGGGACCTAAGTGGATTTACAATTCTTAATGATGGACGTACTAATTTTATTAATAACTCTTTAAATACCTTTATAAATGGAGGTGTTTCTCAAGAATTTAATGAAGTAAGCGATCAACGTAATCAATTAGGAATGGTAAAGTTTAGTGCTGTACATAGACCAAATACAAACCTTCAAGTAGATTATGATATACTTGCAAAAGTATCTAAGCAAACTGAGTTTTCTGACGGTATTTCTACAGAACGATTAATAAATCCTGATGGAATATTAGAAGAAATTATTGATAATACAGATCAAACTAAAGAAAACACGCCTTTTTCTATTAATCAAAATCTAAATGTATACTATACATTAAATGAAAAAAACATCTTTGCAGGTACTGCTCAGCATCTTTTTCAAGAAGAAAATCCGTTTTACAATGCAACATTATCTCAAGAACCGTTTTTAAGTAGAAATCCTGATTTTGATGAAACCATCCCACCAGGGGAGAATAATCAAGAATTTATAAGCTCTATTGGGTTTATTCCGAGAACCGATGGATTTTTTGATATCAACCAAGACAAAACAGTTAAGACAAATAAATTTGATACAAAACTTGACTATTATTACGTAATCAATAATAAAAGTAATATCAATCTTACTTTGGGAAGCACTCAAAGTCGTCAGGATTATAATACAAACTTATTTCAAATAATAGGGGAAAATACGCAAGATGATATACCTGAAACCTTATCTGGCAGTTCTTTTATTAATGATGTTCAGTTTAATTTTAGTGATTGGTTTTTAGGAGCACACTATAAATTTAAAACAGGGATTTACACATTTACACCGGGTGTTACATTACATAGATACGGAGTAAAAAGTGATCAAGCTGGATCAGTTACAGATTTAGTAGAATGGAAATTACTTCCCGATGTGTTTGCTGTTGCACAATTTGCTCAAAGCAAAAGATTACAACTTAATTATCAAGTAACAGCTCAGTACTCTGATGTGACAAGCTATGCTGAAGGCCTTGTGTTTAATAATTTTAATAGACTCTCTTCAGGAAATAGGAACTTAGAAAACGCATTATTTCACAATGTAAACTTAAACTATTTCAGTTTCAGTATGTTTAATTTCACTAGTATTTTTGGGGGAGTTAATTATAGTAGACGTATAGACCCTTTAAAAACTGCAGGAATTTTTCAAGGTATTGACCAGATCTCATCTCCTATTAACAATACAGAGTTTGTTGATGAGACATTTGGAGGAAATGCACGTTTCTCAAAAACTTTCAAGAAATTTAAATGGAATGTAAGAGGAAATGTTTCTTGGAGTGATTTAAATAATATTATCAATAATCAAGATCGTAACACTAAGAATTTTACGCAGAATTATCAAACAAGTTTTGAAACCAATTTTAAGAAAGCTTTTAATTTTGAAGTAGGATATAACTACACCAGTACACGCTCAGATAATGGATTTACAGACCGTACGTTTATTACTAATAGACCTTTTGCAAATTTTGAAGTTAACTTCTTAAAAGGATTTACATTTGGAGCAGATTGGAGTTATTATGATTATGATGATAATGACGATAGTACAGACTTAAGTAATACCTATCAGTTTTTGGAAACTAATCTATACTACCAAAAACCTGAAAGTAAATGGGAGTTCAGAGTACAAGCAACAAACTTGCTAAATGTTGATGTGATTAGTAATAATAATGTAAACGATATAAGTATTTCTAATACAGAGTTCTTTGTACAGCCTAGATATGTTATCTTTACAGTAAAATATAATTTATAAGTATACGCTTTCGCGAAAGCATAGCATTGCTTTTAAAAAGTTTATACTGAGCTTGCTTAAGTACGAAAGCATACTTAGAAAAACTATATAATAACTGTATATATGAAAACTAAAGTAACCCTACAGACACTATGTTTATGCTGTCTATTATTGATCATATCGTGTAAAAATGACAAAACTGATAAGACAACATCATTTTTAGAAGGCCTTACAGAAATTCCCGAAAATGAATGGGGAACATATGGTGAAGAATTAGATAAAGTAGAGTTTTACTCTACAGAAGGAGTGCTACTTGAAGAAGAACAATCAAGAGGATATTTTTCTGAAGGATCGCAACCTGTTTTATATAAAGATACAGATGGAAAATTAGTTTTAGGAGTTGTTGCTCCAGCAGCAGAAGAACAGAAGAAGACCATGAAAGCTATGATGGCTCAATTTGAGGCAGAAGAAGCAAAACTTCAAGAAGCAGTTGGAACTCCTGCAAAACCTTTTGATTTGATTGATTATGAAGGGAAACAAATAACTTCAGATGAATTAAAAGGAAAAGTGACAGTAGTGAATTTTTGGTTTAAAGAATGTAAACCGTGTATTCAAGAAATGCCAGAACTCAATAAATTAGTAGAGACGTATAAAGACAATTCTGATGTGCAATTTATAGGCTTTTCTACAACAATAAAAAACCACTTACCTTCCTTTTTTGAAAAACACAATTTTGACTATCGTATTGTTCCGGATAGTCAACCGTATGCTATGGAAAATGGTGTTACTGGATATCCTACCAATATGGTAATTGATCAAGAAGGAAACATTGCATTCCTGAAAACTGGATTTGTCCCTGGTATTGCAGACAGTATAAAAGAAGAAATAGAAGCATTACTATAATAGTGTAAAATATCATACATAACAACAAAGACATTTGTAACAAAGCAAGTGTCTTTGTTGTTTTCTTTTATTGGCACCGCCAAAGGGTTTAATACCCCGAGGTAGTTTACTAATTTTAGGTTGGATAAAA
>CAYYSK010000060.1:0-15566 GCA_964474345.1 uncultured Flavobacteriaceae bacterium | reverse complement strand
TCATCAAGCTTATTATACTTACCAAAATGTTCAGTAAGCATCGTAAATCGTCTATCAAATTCTTCTAATAGATCTTCATCACCATAAGCTTTTATCTTATTACCTCTGGCAACAATTTTTAATTTTGGGAAATAGCGTTTAAGTAATTCTATATTGGCGTTTTGTTGTCCAAAAAACTCACGCGGGTTGATTTCTGAAAGTTCAATAATTAATTCGTTCAAATGGCAAGCGGTTTTATGAGATTCCTCAGTAAATTATTTTAGATTTGTGATAAAGCAAAGTACGAAATTTTTAAACTTCATGCATCGTTTAAGAGTTATCGTATTATTAAAACTAATAAACAATTTGGGGAAGATGTTGTTTTTGCTTTCGCGACAGCATATTAGACCCTTTTATATAATATGGCAATTATCACACTAACTACCGATTTTGGTGAGAAAGATCACTTTGCTGGCGCTGTAAAAGGTGCTATTTATAGTGAGCTTAGTGATATACGTATTGTTGATATTACCCACTCTATATCTCCATTTCACATCACAGAAGCTGCATATATTATTCAAAATGCTTATCAAAATTTCCCGAAAGGAAGTATTCACATCATAGGCGTTGATAGTGAACTTACCCCAGAAACCAATCATATAGCAGTAAAACTAGAAGATCATTATTTTATTTGTGCCAATAATGGTATCATTTCTCTTATCACAAGAGATATTGTACCGCAAGAAATGGTAGAAATTAATATACACAATAGGATCATTACTAACTTTACAGTTCTTGATGTCTTTGTACAAACTGCTTGTCACATTGCAAGAGGTGGAACTTTAGGCGTTATCGGAAAGCCTATTTCTGAGATAAAACCACTCACTGGTATTCAACCTGTTGTTAATAAGTCTCAGAAACAAATTATAGGTAACGTGATTTATGTGGATAATTATGGGAATGTTGTAAGTAATATTACACGTAAATTATTTGAAGACGTTGGAAAAGGGCGTCCTTTTAAAATAGAAGCCAGACGCACTGAAATATCAAAAATATACAGAGCATACAGTGAGGCTATAAACTTTAGTTTAGAAAAACATAAACGAGAAGAAGAAGGTAAAAAACTTGCGATTTTTAATTCTGGTGGATATATAGAACTTGCAATTTATAAAAGTAACCCAAGCACTGTAGGAAGTGCAGCAAGCCTTTTTGGGCTTGATTATAGAGATACAATTACCATAAATTTTGAAGATTAATGCTTGTACGAATTGTAAAAATGCGCTTTCGCGAAAACGAAATTCCAACCTTCTTAAGTGATTTTGAAAAAATAAAAACAGCTATAAGAGCATTTCCAGGCTGTAACTTTTTAGAACTATATCGAGATCAAGATGATCCTCGTATATTTTTTACATATAGTTATTGGGACTCTAGTGAGACATTAAATGCATATCGTCACTCAGAATTATTTAAAGGAGTTTGGGCAAAAACAAAACCATTATTCTCTGACAAACCAGAAGCTTGGAGCGTAGATAAACTTGTTAGTTTAAAATAATAAAGTAGTTTAGTATTAAAAAGAAATTTGCCTCCAAAAAATAGATTTTGTAGGAGCAATACGATTGAGAGTTGTCAATAATTCTGTAATAGGAATTTGAGGTCCTCCTGAAAACATAGAAGCAATCTCCTCTGCCTTTGAATCAAAAAACACACGATTCAAGAAGTTATTAGGACGCTTATTATACATGACTTTAAGTTTTGCAATTGCATTTGCGATTACTTGTTTCCCTTTTTTATTATCATCTGCCATGATATCTAAACCACTACGATGATAGTTATATAATACCTGACTAAACTCTCTAAAATTGGGAGATAATAAATCTTCATTTAATCTATATCTAGATTGTGGTCCATCTTGTGGTTTCCACCCTATACTATTTCCAGATTGAGCAGTCGTTACAATTTGCTTTGCAATTTGAAAATACTTATCTCCATCATTAAGCTTAAAAGTATTACTATCATACCCTAAAATTGTGTATACATAATATGCAATAACAGAAACAAGATTAGAATCAAAATTATTTGGATTAAAAATGAGTGGTTGAAACTCTACATATTCAAAATCAAAATCTCTATCATTAAAATTAAAAACAGGACTATCATAATTAGAATTAAAAACGGGCCGTGCTGATTGTACTTGGACACTTGCTTGAAACGCATCAGAGTTTACTTGTTGAACTATTATATTAAAAGAACACTCTATACGTTCTTGCTGTTTATATCTTTTATCGGTCCATTTTGTATTATTAATAAACTCAGTCAAGGAACGTTCTAATGTTTTAAATACTTGAAGTTCTGCTTTTCCTGTTTGTTCTGCGTTTATGATAACTACCGCACTAAGCTCTTGTGCTTGAAGCGATAAGGAACATAAAACTACAAAGATTCCGATAAGTGTTTTCATGTCGTTTTTAAAAGTATCTGATCAAAAATATCCACTGCTACATCTTTTTTAGACTTTAAATCGTAAGAAGTAGGTGAACCTTCTTTATCTATAAACGTAATTTTATTGGTTTTGGTCTTAAAGCCAGCCCCTTTATCTCTAAGCGAATTTAAAACAATTGCATCTAAATTCTTCTTTTTCAATTTTTTTAAAGCATTTTCTTGCTCATTTTGTGTTTCTAAGGCAAAACCTACAAGAAATTGTCCTTGTTTCTTTTCTCCCATAGACGCAAGAATATCTTTCGTTTTTACCAAATGAATGGTAAAAGTATCATCATTCTTTTTAATTTTTTCTTGTGCAACTTGAGATGGCTTATAATCTGCTACAGCTGCAGATGCTATTGCTATATCACATTGATCATATACCTTGTGTACAGCTTCGTACATATCTTCTCCAGACACTACATTGTGTACTGAGATAAGATCATGCTGTACTTTTAAAGCACTTGGTCCTAAAATTAAATCAACAGACGCTCCAAGATCTGCTGCTCGTAATGCAAGTTCTGCCCCCATAGTACCACTACTGTGATTTCCTATAAATCGTACAGGGTCTATGGCCTCATAGGTTGGTCCTGCAGTAATTACAACTTGTTTTCCTCTTAAAGGTAACTTTTCTTGCATATTATTTTTTATAAAACGTACTATATCTTCTGGTTCTGCCATTCTTCCTTGGCCAACTAATCCACTAGCTAGTTCTCCACTTGTTGCAGGAATCATGATATTACCATAAGAAGTTAATTTTGAAAAACTTTCTTGCGATGAAGGATGAATATACATATCGAGGTCCATAGCTGGTGCAAAATACACTGGACATTTTGCACTGAGATATGTTGCTAACAATAGGTTATCACATGCTCCATGTGACATTTTTGATAATGTATTTGCTGTTGCAGGAGCAATAACCATAAGATCTGCCCATAACCCTAACTCTACATGGTTTGTCCACACTGCATTATCATCTCCTTCTATTGTAAAAGAGCTATGAACAGGGTTTTTAGAAAGTGTAGATAATGTAAGTGGTGTTACAAAGTCTTTTGCTTTCTCTGTCATAACTACTTGCACAAAAGCGCCAGCTTTAATAAATGCTCTTACTAAAGTGGCGCTCTTATAAGCTGCTATGCCAGCGGTAACACCTAACAGTACTTTCTTACCGCTTAATATTGACATATTATGAGACTATGCGTTTGTTTCTTCGTCAGAAATACTAGTATCTCTATGATATATACGATCTTCTAACCATTCTTGCACTGCAAGTGCATGTGCTTTAGGAAGACGCTCATAAAATTTAGAAACTTCTATTTGTTCTTTATTTTCAAAGATTTCTTCAAGACTATCATTGAAAGTAGCAAACTCATCTAATTTATCAGAAAGCTCTTTCTTGATTTCTGTATTGATTTGTGTTGCACGCTTTGCAATAATAGAAATTGCCTCATACACATTGTTTGTTGGGGCATCTACAAGGTTTTTATCAATTGTAGTAGTGTTAACTGGTGCATCAATATCTTTAATATTCATCGTACTCTTATTTAATTTATGGTCTCTTAGTTTCTTCTTCTATCTGAAGTCGTTCATTGATCTCTTTGATCATTTTTGTAACTTCTTTTGTATATTTCCCTGACGGATAATATTTTTCTAATACCTGATAAGCATCTTTTGCTTTTTGCAATCTCTCGTTCATTAAATCTTCACGGCTTCCAAATGCATATTGAAATGCTGAATCAAATTTCCAGAACATTGCATCTTCTCTATAAATAGATCCTGGGTATGATGATATAAAATTATCAAAAGACTTAATCGCGTTAGGGAATGTACCTCGACTTGCGCCTATCTTATTGTAACCTTTTGCAATTTCAAACTCTTTTCTCTCAAGTTTTGTTTGCAATTCTTTTACCATCATATTAATGGTATCTTGTCTTTCAGATTCTGGATATGTATTAATAAACTCCTGAAGTTTTTCCATAGCTTTACTAGTATCAGCTTGGTCATGGTAATAACTAGGAGATAGATTATAATAGCTTTCAGCACTCTTAAATGCAGCTTCTTCTCTTTTTGTACTCTGTGGGTAAGATTTTACAAAACGTTCAAATTGATATCCTGCCAAATAATAGTCTTCTAATTGATAAAAAATATCAGAATATGCGTACATCACCCTTTCTGCTTGAGGACGTCCTCTATATAAAGGAACAATCTGTTCAAATAATTTCAGAGACTTTTTATAATCTCCATTTTGATACAAAGAGTCTGCAAGTGTATACTTAAGTTTTATATCATCAGATTTCAACGCATCTTGATACGTTGAACATGAACTTAATACAATTACAAAAACGAAAAGGATTAGAATATTCTTCATAGGACTAAAACAGCAGGCAAAATTACACAAAATCTATCACATATTAAAACAATATGTTATAAGTCAAAAATAAACGTATTTATGACGTGTATCTTAGGATTAGCATAAGATTAACGCTTTTATAGTGTTTTGAGAAATGATCCTATCTTATTATCTAACGTTTCACTTGCTTTTACTAATGGTAATCTCACGTGATTTGCACAAATATTCTTATGTTGTAATAATGATTTTATTCCAGCAGGATTCCCTTCTTCAAAAATAAGATCAATACTTGGCATCACTTTATAATGTAATGAGTACGCTTTCGCGAAAGCGCCTTCTAAACCATGTCGAATCATATCAGAAAATGGTTTTACAACACCTTGTCCTATTACAGAGATTACACCATCGCCTCCAGCTGAAACCATAGGCAATGCTAACATGTCGTCTCCAGAAATCACCAAAAATCCATCTGGACGATCTCTCAATAGGCGTAATGCTTGCGTTATATCACCTGCAGCTTCCTTAATTCCTATAATATTTTTAAAATCTTTTGCGAGACGCAAAGTTGTACTTGCTGTCATATTACTGCCTGTACGCGAAGGTACATTGTACATAACTATAGGTAATGAAGAAGCTTCAGAGATTGCTTTATAATGTGCATAAATTCCATCTTGAGAAGGTCTGTTATAATATGGTGACACTGATAATATCGCATCAAAACCTTCTAAAGAATTAAGGTCTTTTAATTCTTCTACAACTGTTCCAGTATTATTACCGCCTAGTCCTAATACAAGAGGGAGTCTTCCTTGATTAGTCTTTATAATATGTTCTTTTACTAGTTTCTTCTCTTCAGAAGATAAAGTGGCACTCTCTGCAGTAGTGCCTAAAGCGACTAAATAATCAATTCCTTGATCAATATTATGCTCTATTAATCGAGTTAATCCATCAAAATCAATTGACAAATCTTCGTTAAAAGGAGTAATAAGAGCTACTCCTGTGCCTCGTAAGGATTGCATGTGTTATATAATTTTTAATATTTGTAAATACTTTTCTAATTCGTTTATAAAGACATCTTCTTGTCCAATCTTTGTCGTAATAATTAAATCGTGAAGTTCTTCTCCTTTATGATTTAAACCTACTTTAAAAGTTGCATTTGATAGCCCAGAAACAACTTTAAGTGATAGTCGATCTTCTGTGTAATAACTTAACAATATGTCAAACTTCTTTGAAGTAAACATTTTAAGATTTGATGTTTTTAAAGTGGCGTTCCAACCTATTCCAGAATCAGAAAAAATACCTTCAACCTCTTTTTGATCTTTTTGTATTTTATCTACATAAGAGAGTATCTCTATATCCTTTTCCTTAATTCCTAATATTTTAACAAGTTGTGTTATTTTTTTTGAATCAAAAGAAGTTTGTTCTTCTTGGACAATTCCTACATTTCGTATCACAGTACGAGAAGAAACATACATTCGATTTTCAGTCTCTTTTTTAAGTTTTCTTAAAATGGATTTTACTTTTAATCCGTTTAAAAACATTTATCTTAGCTTTTTTACGCAAATGTAGCTAAAAAACAGATTCATATTTACTAAGAATGATAAGTAAACTAAATATATTCAGCTTACTACTATGTAGTATCTTACTGCTTCTTTACAGCTGTAAACAAGAAGGTTATAATACATCTAGAGTAGATGCCGACCTTATTCCTATAAACAGAAGCATAAAAAGTGATACGATCATAACGTCATTTATAACTCCTTATAAAGCTTCTGTTGATAAAGAAATGGATAGTGTATTAGCATATGCACCCAATTCCATTACAAAAAAAGATAGCAAGTATAATACAGCTATTGGAAACTTAATGGCTGATGCTGTTTTTGAACTTGCAAACCCTGTTTTTAAATCTCGAACTGGGTATACATTTAATGCCGTATTATTAAATTATGGAGGTATACGTTCTCCTATTTACAAAGGAGATGTTACTACACGTACGGCTTATCAGGTGATGCCTTTTGAAAATGAAGTTGTTGTGGTAGAACTCAGCGGAACCCAAATGAAGGAACTCTTCCAATATCTAGCTAATGGAACGGCACATCCCATTTCAAACCTCCAGGTCATTCTTAATACAGACAGCAGTCTTAAAAAAGGATTCATACAAGGTCATGAAATTATAGATGACGAAACATACTTTATAGCTACTAGTGATTATTTGCAAAAAGGAGGTGATAATATGACTTTTTTCAGCAAACCAGTAAGCTTGCTTACGTTAGATTATAAGGTACGTAATGTACTTATAGATTACTTTAAAAAAAATGATACTATTGCTCCAGTGAGAGACGATAGATTTATAAAAGAATAATCGTATGAAGCGTAGACAATTTATAAAGCAAACAGCTGCTGCTGGAAGTCTTATTGGAATCGGAGGAGTTACTATGAGTACAATTCCTCTTATAGAAAAAAAGCAGATTACTATTTTACATACAAATGATGTACATAGTCATATAGAGCCTTTTGTTGGAAATGATCCTAAATATGCAAATCAAGGAGGTGTTGCAAGACGGCATACATTGATCAATAACATACGTAAAGAACAGCCTAATGTTTTATTACTAGATGCAGGTGATATTTTTCAAGGTACTCCTTATTTCAATTTCTATGGAGGAGAACTAGAATTTAAGCTCATGTCTATGCTAGGATATGATGCTGCTACTATAGGTAATCACGATTTTGATAATGGTATCGGAGGTCTTGCAAAACAGATGCCGCACGCATCATTTGAACTTCTCTCTGCTAACTATGATTTTTCTAATACAATTATGGATGGTTTAACAAAACCATATCGTGTTTTTGTAAAAGATGGAATTCGCATTGGAGTTTTTGGTATAGGCATACAATTAGGTGGTCTTGTAAATCAACGTCTCTTTAAAGAAACAAAATATATAGATCCTATAGAGATAACACAGGATATGACTCGTATTTTAAAAGAAGAAGAGCGTTGTGATCTAATAATATGTCTATCGCACTTAGGATTTGAGTATCGTGATAAAAAACATATATCCGATAGAGTTTTAGCAAAAGAGACTACCAATATAGACTTAATTATAGGAGGACATACTCACACTTTTCTAGATAAACCTGTAATTGCTCAAAATAAAGATGGAAAATTCTTATTAATAAATCAAGTAGGGTGGGGAGGTATTAATTTAGGACGTGTAGATTTTCATTTAAACCCTATTACAGGAATAGAACATACAAGTACTTTTTATAATATCTAATCATACATTTTAATTATGTATAATTATTTTCAGAACTCTTAATTTCTTCTATTCGTAAAAGATATATCGTAAATATAATTTTAATAAAAGATCCAAAAACATGAGCCATGACTATATAAGCTCTATGATCTGACACATATTCAAAAATAAATGCAGAACACATTTCTCCTATTAAACCACCTCCTACTCCCCAAAGCATAATATTATCGGGATGCTTGTTAAATAAAGGGAAACCAATACAAATAGTTATGATAACAAAAAATGCTATCATAGAAGGTAAAAGCAATGTAACATCAGGTATTAAAGGGAAAATCATATATATCAAATACCCTAAAACATAACTTATTCCTAAAAAACCTATTATCAACTCTATACCATTGTGTGCGCTAAAGTTTTTAAGTTTTACTTTTAATACGGGCTTTAATAACCATAAAAAACAGATTTGACTTACGATATTAAAAAAAGAACATAGATTGACATATTTTTCAAAGTCATATAAAAATAATAATTCTGAAAACATCATAGAGAATACATAAACAAAGAAAACAATATTGAATTTCTCTGTAGCTCGATAATGATAAAGAAATATAAATAATCCAAATATCACAAAAAGTATAAAGGTATGCTCTACATCAAAAAACATAGTTGCTAGTGATAAAACCGCAGCAACTATGATCGCTAATGTTCTATAAATTCTTCCGTGTATGTAAGATCCTTCTTTAATTAGATAAGTTTTAAAAATTCTTGTTCAGAAATTATATTTATTCCTAAATCTTCTGCTTTTGCAAGTTTACTAGGTCCCATTTTATCACCTGCAACTAGAAATGAAGTTTTAGAAGATATAGAACTTGATATTTTCCCTCCATTATCTTCTATCATCTTTTTTAAATCGTTACGAGGCATTTCAAAAACACCTGAGACTACAAATGTTTTTCCTTCTAATACATCAGATTGATTTGCTAATTTTTCGGCTGAGATTTCTAATTGTACTCCATATGACTTGAGTCGTTCTAACAACTCTCTACTTTCTTCCTTTGCAAAAAATGCAACGACACTCTCTGCTATCTTAATTCCTATCTCATCTACTGCTACAAGTTCTTCTTCTGTTGCGACAGCTATAGCATCGATTGTCTTATAATGTTTTGTTAGCTTTTTTGCAACGGTCTCTCCTACATAACGTATTCCTAAACCAAAAAGCACACGTTCAAAAGGTATTGTTATAGAAGCTTGTACGCCTTGTACTAGATTTTCAGCGCTTTTTTGAGCCATACGTTCTAGTGGCAATAATTGCTCAACGGTAAGCGTATACAAATCTGCATAGTTTGTAATCAAACCCTCTTTTACTAATAATGCAACGGTTTCTCCTCCTAGTCCTTCTATATCTAATGCTTTACGCGAAATATAATGTTGAATCTTTCCTATAATTTGTGGAGAACACCCAGCTTCATTAGAGCAATAATGCTGTGCTTCTCCTTCTTTACGAATAAGAGGTGTAGCACATTCTGGGCATTCAGATATATATATTGTTGGGCTAGATGTTTCAGGTCTTTTAACCAAATCAACTGCTATAATTTTAGGAATAATTTCTCCTCCTTTTTCAACAAATACTTCATCACCTTTACGTATATCTAATTTAGCAATTTGATCTGCATTGTGTAATGATGCTCTTTTTACAGTAGTTCCAGCAAGTTCAACAGGTTCTAAGTTTGCTACAGGAGTAATCGCTCCCGTACGACCTACTTGGTAAGTAATTTCACGTAAACGAGTAGAAACTTGTTCTGCTTTAAATTTATACGCCATCGCCCAGCGAGGAGCTTTTGCAGTATATCCTAACTCTTCTTGTTGTTGAAGATTATTCACTTTAACTACAACACCATCTGTTTCATACGGTAGATCATGACGAGCTACATCCCAATGATTTACAAAAGCAAGTACCTCGTCTATAGTATTAGCAAGTTTTGATGCTTTTGGTACTTTGAATCCCCAATTTCTTGCTTTATCTAGACTTTCTATCTGACTTACTATTCCAAGATTATTTCCAGTTATATTATATAATAAACAATCTAAAGGACGTTTTGCTACTTCAGCACTATCCTGTAGTTTTAAACTTCCTGAAGCCGTATTTCTAGGATTACGATATAATTCTAATCCTTGTGCTTCTCTTGCTTTATTCATTTTTTCAAATCCAGCCCAAGGAAGTATGATTTCTCCTCGTATATCAAATTTAGGTGGATAATCGCCTTTTAATTTCAAGGGGACAGATTTAATTGTTTTCACATTGGTAGTTACATCATCACCTTGAATACCATCTCCTCTTGTCAATGCTCTTGTAAGCTCTCCATGTTCATACGTTAAACTTATTGAAGCGCCATCATACTTGAGTTCACACGTATAAGAAACATCTCCATCTACTTGTTTTTTAACACGTACTTCCCAGTCTTCCAAATCTTGTTTTGAATAAGAATTGTCTAAAGAATACATACGATGTTCATGAACAATGGTATCAAAATTTTTGGTTACATCACCTCCTACTCGTCTTGACGGAGAATTTGGGTCGTCAAATTCTGGATACGCATCCTCTAAAACTTGTAATTGTTTTAGTTTTTGATCAAATTCAAAATCTGATATTATAGGATTATCAAGTACATAATACCTATGATTATGTTCTTGCAGTTCTTTACGTAAGGAAGTAATTTGTTGTTCGGTATTCATTCTAAGTATGCTTTCGCGAAAGCGGAAATCTTTATATTATAATAATTTTTATCAAAACCACAAAATACCAATTTCTGATAGCATTACATTCATTTTTCTAGAAAAACTATAAACATAAGAGTCACATAAAATATGCAACTCTTATATCTTTCACTTCACTATTCTGGCGTTATATATTAAAAAATAGATTAATCATCTATAAATATTTTACGAACTAATGCAGCAAACACTCCACCAGCTATAGGAGCTACTATAAATAACCATAGTTGACTTAATGCCATGCCTCCTGCAAAAAGAGCAGGTCCTAAACTACGTGCTGGATTTACAGAAGTACCCGTAATAGGGATTGCTACAAAATGAATAAGTGCTAATGATATACCTATAGCAAGTCCAGCCATTTGTGGGGATGCCTTTTTTGCTGTTGTTCCAAAAATGACCATTAAAAATAAGAATGTGAATATAAATTCAGCAATGAATGCAGATTTCATGTTATAATTTCCAAGATATCCTTCTCCCCATCCATTACTACCAAGCCCCCATTCAACCATTTCAAATCCTGCGCCCCCTGTTGCTATCACATATAATATACCTGCTCCAGCAATTGCACCTATACATTGCGCAATGACATACCCTATAAGGTCTTTTATAGATAATTTACCTGCAAAGCACATGGCTGTTGATATAGCAGGATTGATATGACATCCCGATATAGGGCCAATTGTATATGCCATAGCCACAACAGCTAGACCAAATGCTAATGAAATCCCTAATAATCCAAGTCCTGAAGGACCTGCTGAAGAAACACCTGCAATTGCAGCAGCTCCACAACCAAATAACACTAAAGCAAAAGTACCTAAGCCTTCTGCTGCGTATTTTTTAATACTACTCATAATTAATTGATTTTTAGTTAGTACACTAAATTAATAATTATAATTACAAAAGCACTCTACGAAGCACTCATAAAGTCACTATCGCCAAAAAACATAAAAACATCGTTAAAAAGATTAAAAAAGATCTTATTTTTTTCAAAAATTTACTACGTACGATCTTTTTTTAACCATTTAGGAACGGGTTGTGGTTTGTAGGCTTTCATTTTTTTAATAAGCCCTTCTACAGAAGTATCTACAATTAGAAGTTCATAATTTTCCATTTTTAAAAAACCTCTACGTACCATATGTTCTAGCATCTTAAGTAAATCATCATAAAAACCATTAATATTTAAAAGACCAATAGGCTTTTGATGCAACCCTAATTGACTCCAAGTAATAATCTCAAATAATTCTTCCAATGTCCCAAACCCACCAGGTAATGTAACAAACCCATCTGAAATTTCTTGCATCTTCATCTTACGTTGATGCATATTCTCATTGGTAATCAATTCTGTCAATCCAAGATGGACTACTTCCTTCAATTTTAAAAACTCTGGGATAATACCTATTACTTTTCCTTTATGGTCTAAACATGCTTGAGCTACTTGTCCCATCACTCCTATTTTTGCAGCCCCATATACAAGTGTGATGTCTTGATGTGCTAAATAAATGCCTAATTCTTCTGCTTTTTCAGCTATTTGTATATCATTACCTTCACTGCTTCCGCAGAAAACACAAATAGAAGTTATCTCGCTCATGATATAAATTTTAAAACTTCCTTATTGATGGAAATTGTGTTTCTTTATTTTATAATGGTTGTATTGTATTTTTCGCTTAAAGTAAAATCACCTCACAGCCTTCACCATTCTATCATTCCCAAACATATCTTTACGAATGATCACCTCCATAAACCCTATCTCATGAAGGAGTTGCTTAGTTTCCATACTAAGGTACTGATTGATTTCAAAAAACAAGCTACCTCCTAATGATAAATTATCAAAAGCTAGTTGCCCTATTTTTCTATAAAAAATTAAAGGATCTATATTAGAAACAAATAATGCTGTATGGGGTTCATTGTCCAACACATTAGGTTTCATTTCTTCTTTTTCAAGTTCGCGCACATAAGGCGGGTTTGATACAATTACATCAAATGATTTTGTCAATGTCTTTGTTTGTAATATATCTACAATATTGTATTGTACAACAACTTTATTGTGAGTAGCATTTTGAATAGCTACTTCAATAGCGCTCTCAGAAATATCATAGGCATACACTGATGCTGACTCTAAATGTCTGGCTAGAGATATCGCAATACACCCTGATCCTGTTCCTATATCTAAGATTTGAAGGTCGCTTTTATATGATGTGTATTCTTCAATGACCCAAGCAACCAATTCTTCTGTTTCTGGTCTAGGAATAAGTGTGTCCTTAGTTACTATAAATGGCAAACCATAAAATTCTGTGTTTCCTAGTATATATTGTATAGGTTCTTCTTTTTTAAGTCGATGAAGTGTGTCTTGGAAACATTGTACTTCTAACTTAGAAAGTTCTTGATCTAAATGTAATACGATATCCGTCCGATTGTAATTCAAAAAATGTTGTGCAGTGATTTGAAAAAAGCTTTGTATTTCTTCCAAAGGGTATATATCCTTCAAATGATCTACAAAAACGGTACGGAGGTCTTTTATTTTCACAAAAATGTGGATATAATACTATTATAAATCAATAAGCATATGAACGGGACACGAGAAATGACCTGTATCTCCCATAGGTCCATCTATATATTTAAACCCAGTTCTTTGATATAATTTTTGAGCAGCTTTCATATAAGGCATGGTTTCTAAATAACATTGATCATATCCAAAACTACGTGCTTGATTAAGACACAGCTTCATCATCTCATTACCCAGTCCCTTTCCTCTAGCTTCTTCTAAGAAATACATTTTCTGTAATTCACATACATTACCATCATAATTATCAAGCTTTGCAACTCCTGCTGCTCCTATAATTTTTTCTTCAGATATTACCACAAAATAAGTAGCTTTAGGACGATCATAGTTTTCATACATCATATCAAGAGATGTATCTGCATAGGCCGTTCCTACTTTAGGAACTCCTATATCAACAAGTATTTTACGAATCATAGCAGCAACTTGCTCATTGTCTGCTTTTTGAATAGGTCGAATAATAGGTTTGCTCATCGAAAGTTATAGTTCTATTTTTGCAGTGTGAAGATACACGAAAAGTATATAAAGCGCTGTATTGATTTAGCTAAAAATGGCTTTCCAAGTGCGATACCAAACCCATCAGTAGGAGCACTCTTAGTTGTAGATGATACTATCATTGCCGAAGGATACACAAGTACCTATGGAGGAAATCATGCAGAAGTCAATGCTATCAATTTTGCAAAGACACATACTCCTGATTTACTGACAAAAGCAACACTTTATGTCACCTTAGAACCATGTAGTCATTATGGAAAAACACCTCCTTGCGCAAATCTTATTATTGAATCTGGTATTCCAAATGTAGTTATTGGTACTATAGATCCACATTCAAAAGTAGCAGGTAACGGTATCAAAAAACTAGTAGAAGCAAATATTCAAGTAACTGTAGGTGTACTAGAACAAGCATGTTATGAAGTAAACAAACGTTTTTTTACATATCATCAAAAAAACCGACCTTATATTATATTAAAATGGGCTGAAACTATAGATGGATATATTGCTCCATTACAAAGAGACAAAACAGCTCCTGTATGGATAACCAATTCATATTCCAGACAATTAGTACATAAATGGCGTAGTGAAGAACAGGCAATTCTTGTAGGGGCACAAACGGTACTTGCCGATAACCCTTCTCTTACGACTAGAGATTGGAAAGGCCTGTCTCCCATCCGTATCGTATTGGATGAACGTAATAATCTTCCAAAGAATTCTCAAGTTTTTGATGAGCAATCAACTACTTTAATAATCAATTCTCAAAACCCTACTATAATTGTAGATACCTTATATAAAAAAGGAATCCAGTCTTTAATCATAGAAGGAGGTTCTAAAACAATACAGCATTTTATAGATTCAGGATTTTGGGATGAAGCAAGAGTTTTTACTGGAGTGATTACATTTGGAAAAGGTATCAAAGCACCTCTACTTACCGCTTCAGAAAAAAACAATCAACAAATATCTACGCTTAGAATAAAAGAAGACGTATTGACCATCTATAAAAACAAAAACTCTTGATTTATTTAATACTTAGCGTTGCTGCTTCCAGTCTTATCTTTGTCATTTTTAAACTATTTACACGTTTTAAAATCAACACATTACATGCTATTATTATTAATTATTTCACAGCAAGTACTTGTGGTTTATTATTATATACAGGATCAACATCTATAACTTCTATTCCTGATCAACATTGGTTTATAGGCACCGTTGCACTAGGACTTGTGTTTATACTTGTGTTTAATCTTATGGCACTTACTACGCAACGTAGTGGACTCTCTGTAGTATCTGTTGCAACAAAAATGAGTGTTGTTATACCTATACTATTTGGAGTATTTTATTATAGAGAAGCACTTGGTTTTTTAAAAGTAATGGGGATTATTATTGCATTGATTGCTGTATATCTAGCATCTATAAAATCTAAAGAAGGTATTACACTGAAAAAATCAGATCTTATCTTTCCAATTCTCGTATTCTTAGGTAGTGGAGTTATTGACACAAGTCTTAAATTCATGGAAGAACAATATGTATCTGAAAATGATGTCCCCATATTTTCGGCTACAATATTTGGTGCAGCTGGATGCATAGGCATTCTAGTTATTCTCTTCCAAATAGCACGTAAACACTTTATATTTGAACCTAAAAATATTCTTGCTGGTATCTGTCTAGGTATTCCAAACTATTT
>CAYYSK010000059.1:0-15585 GCA_964474345.1 uncultured Flavobacteriaceae bacterium | reverse complement strand
TGTAGATGAAGCATACACAATTCCTGGTATTAATAATAATAAATACAACCAATACGGACCCGATTTTCTAGAAGTTCCGCTAAAGAAAAGTCCTAATAATATAAAACCTATTACACCATATTTCCCTGCTTCATATATAGGAATAGGAGAAGCGTTTGTCATTCTAAAGAAAACTTCAGCACCCGTTATATATGCGGCAGCATATAACGCTTCATTATTTTTATTTCCATTTTTAAATAAGTAAAAAAGAAAAATTCCAACCGTAGCCATAAAATAAACCGTAGCAAAAGGTTTAAACAAATAGACACCAAATCCAACCGCAACATGTACAGCTACCAAAAAAATGTATGGATTCTTAAATATTTTCAAGACTACTATTATATAAGTTTATGATTTGATCACGAACATGTGCTTCGCTATAATTATTTTTAATATGCTTTGTAAATAAATTACTATGACGTACTCTTAGCTCAATATTAATAAGATATTCTTGTATCGCTTTTGACATAGCAGGTACATCTCCATAAGTAACAAATGTACCATAATCTTGAACTACTTTTGAACAATATCCTACATCAGTAACAACTACGGTTAGCTTTGCCCTTCCATATTCTAATAAAGCCATAGGTAAACCTTCTGAAGATGAAGCTAAAACACCAATATCACATTGCTCTAATATAGTTTCAGGATTAGACTGTTGACCATAAATAATAACATTGTTCTCTAAATGATTTTCCTTTATCAATTCTTTTAACGTATTACTATAGGTATCATTAAAGTCATTTCCTATGAGATGTAACGTTGCACGCGGTATTTCTTTTTGAACAGTAAAAAAACTTTCAATTAAAAAATGATGCCCTTTTGGGTTTCTTAAATTTGCTAAACAAACGATACGCTTCCCATCTTCTCCCTTCAACTTCTCGTGTAAAGGTATTATCTCCTTACTATAATTTACAAAATTAGGAAGATACACTACTTTTTTACTTTTCAATTTCTTTTGTCCCCAAATAACCAAATCTTCATTAACAGATATAATTGCATTAAAATATTTTGAGCAAAAACGCACTACTCTTAATTTAAATCCGTGTAAATTGATACTAGCTCCAGAGTGATTATGCCACAATAGTGTTATAGATGGATTTTTAAACTTTAATAATATTGCTATGAAATAAGAAGTGCTATGCGCATGTATAATTGTAATTCCTTCTTCTTTTATATAATTATTTAAGCGTGTTACAGCCTTATAATCTAATGTGCGTTTCCTTTCCAAAAAGAAATAATTCACATCATTGTTGATTGTTGATTTTAATTTCCCTTCAGAACGTGATGCGCACAAATAAGATCCATCTATATGTTTAGACAGCATATTTGCATATTCTACTGCGATGCGCTCTGCGCCACCTAAATCCAAACTATCTATTAATTGCAATACTCTCATAGCAATTCTTTTATAGAGGATTCAAAAGTATCCAAGGTATATTGATGAGACCATTTTTGTCCATCTAAAGTCATTTTTTGTAATACTTCTGGTCTTTTTATCGCTTTCGCGAAAGCAGTAACATCAGACTCCAAATCCAAATTCATAAGAATTCCTCTAGCGCCTTCTCCTAACATCCATGGAACACAAGAAATAGGAGTCACTATTGGGATTACTCCCCAAAACATAGCTTCTGTAACCACCTTTGGCCAACCTTCTGACTTGGAAGGTAACAATAAAAAATGTGATTTTTTGTATGCATTTTGAACCGTTTCTGTTGTTTGATTCCCATGTAAAACAGCTACTTTATGAAGTTGATGATCATCTATATATTTCTCCAATAAAGGACGTTGATTCCCTTCTCCATAGAAATCAATTTTCACATCAATATTTTGGTCAAGACATATTTTTACAAACTCTAAAGCATATAATGGTCGTTTTCCAGGCACAAGACCGCCTACAAATATAATATGGAAAGGTAAACTGTATATGGGTTTTTTAATCTCTGGTATTTGCTCTTTTTTGTATGTTGCTGTAAAAAAAGAAACAATATTCTTACTCTGATTAGGCCAATCACCATAAGCAAGTACACTTATATTTTTAGTTAGAAAGGTATTTTGAAGTATCCACTTTTGTAGTCTATAACTCCTAGGCTGTTTTGCTTTAGGATCCCAATTACCAGCATATTTTGCAGTTTTTTTCTTTTTAGGAAAAAAAATCTGTGCGATACATCCTAACAATCCAATATTTCCTGGACATCGTAAATGAATATGATCTGTCCGACGTATAGCACCCAATATTTTAAAGAAAATAATAGGTGTATAAAAAAAACTAGTAAAAATAGCTTTTAAAGATGTAAGTGAAATTTGAGGAATCTCTGTAAATCGAACTTTAGATGTGTATGGTAAATCGATACGGGTAATCTCGTCATCTATCTTATGCCCAACAACCTCAACATTTGACACATGTGTATTCCAAATATTCATTTCTTTCACATACGGACCATACCCATAATAGTGGTCATCTTTTAACTTGTGTTTTACATGTGTGATGATAAGAAAATTCATACTATCCAATTGGCATCTATTTATTTTCAATTTTTGGTTTATTAAACAATAAACTAAACCACCCTACTACTCTACCTGAGGCTTCTGTAAAAGCTTCAATTCTTGTTTTTTTATTTTTTGAAATACTATTACTAAAACGTATTAATGTAAGTAATCCTGATGTCAAATTCCATTTTAGTTTTGCTTTTAAAGTAGGTTTAGGATATTTAACTTTCCAAATATACCACCCATTACGTACAACCATTTTACCATAGCTAAATTTATTAGGTCGGCCATCTGGATGATGATGATGATGTAATTGTGCATTTGTATTTATATAAAGATGTCCCTTCTTTGATAAACGCAATGTATAATCTGCATCTTCGTATAAGCCATAGCCCTCAAAATATTCTGAAAATTTTTGAGTCTGAAGTGCGCTCACTTTATAAGAAGCAACACCTCCCATAAGCTGTTCTACTTCATATATTTTACCAGATGGAGGTAAAAAACTAATAGATCTACCATGCGAAAAATCAGGGAAGAATCCTGGTTTTTTATCTGAATCCAAGCCTAGTTTTTTACGCAACACAAATCGAGAACCATCAGAACGCACATATCCATCATAATAAAACTGATTGATTGCAGGAGTAAAAGGTTTATTTACTTTTTTCCAAGAAATCTCATTAATAATATACCCACCTACACCTAATGCATCTGGATACTTTTGATAGGTTTTAAGAATCTCTTCAAAATAGGGAGGTTCTAACACAATATCATCATCAAGGAAACAAACAATTTCAATAGTGTCTCCCACAAGTTCAATTCCGTAATTACGTTGTTTTGTTAATCCTCTATGTTCTGGAGGAACTTTATAATAGGAAAGATTTTTGTAGTTGCTCCTGCCTGCCGGCGAGGCAGGTTCGCGAAAGCGGTCTTGTGTTGCATCATTTGTAGAACCATCTATAATTAAAATTTCATCTGGATATTTTGATTGCAATTTCACACTATCTAATAAGGTACATATAGCTACTGGACGCATATATGTACAAACAATTAAACTTAGCTTTTTGTTATACATCTAGAGGTAATTTTTTTGCCCATTGGACACTGTTCTCCCAAGCTTTCTTGAAATAAGAGATATAAGAAAAAGGGTTTTTGATACGTTGGTTAAAATAATATTTAAAGAACAACGTCCATTTATAGCCTTTTAGCTGAGTATCTGTCGTATTTTTTATACGATGGAATAGAATTTGAGGGGCTGGTTTGGGAAGTATTTCATCAGTACTCCAAGGAAATGTAGGCAAGCTTCTAAAACCTCCAATTGGTGCTTTAAGATGCTGGATTTGTACATTTGGCGCATAAATCACATCATATCCTAATGTTCGTATTTGCATTCCAAAATCTACATCCTCTCCATATCCATGTTCTAATGCCATATCAAAAGATGCAGTCTTAATACTATCACGGTGTACTACGGAACATCCTGACCCAAAAGTTTTCCATTGTTTATAAGTAGTATTTTTTTCTATTTCACCTTCCTGTAAACAGGATATATTAATACAATGAGATCCCGTTTCTTTAATAGTCTTAGCAATTGTTTCTAAAATATAAGTATCAAATCGAATATCATCATCAAAGAAAAATATCCAATCTGAAGTCACTTTTGGTAATGCAAGATTACGAGCATTACAAGCTCCTGTTTGATGAATAAATTGGTGTTCTATAGAAAACGGCCATTGCTCTGTAGTTATATACTCTAATTCAGAGTTGCTATTTAGATCAGGATTTTGTTCTATTATTATAACTTTTTTAGGGAGTATGGTTTGTTTAGAAAAGTCATTAAGCACATCATATAAATAGGTTTTCCTTCCAAGAGTAGGAATAATAACATCTATTTCAAATGTTTCTAATAATTTCTTTGTTGATTGAATTGGAATTTCAGATAGATCTAGAGATATACTATTTTTTTTTACAAACAACAATGCATTTATCCAAGCTATAAGAGGAATTTTTTTTTCATATCGTATGTGACATAAAATTAAGATAAATAGCCATTGTATTTTAAAATGCTCTTTTACAAATGCATACTGCATTTGTAAGCTTGCTTTTTTTATAATGTTTTGAGTAGGTAAAGGCAGTAATAATGATGGTTCATGATAACAGAGCAAACCTACTGATTGCGCTTTTCGCGCAAGCGAATTTAAAAAATAATCTATACCTCTTGTGATTGTAATAGTATCCCCTATTGCTAATAAAACACTGGCATGTATAGCACCCACATTACTACTCATACACCACGTAGGATAGGTATTTGTTGGGTTTATTTTTAAAAATGGACTGTCCTCAACATATCCCATAGATGGAGATAAAAAAGGATATGTAGCATCTCCACAGCTTAGCATTAATCTTTTATGATGTAATAATTCAGGAAGTGATTTTATATTGAGTTTTTTTTTATTTTCTGCATGACACCAAATAATCCATTCTTCGGGATAATTTTTAGCAATAGCAAGTAATGCTTTTACAGATTGTTTATCTTGAATAGATACAGGTATAGATTGATCATCTACAATCTCTTTTATTGTATCGTGTATGTGGTATAAAAAAATCATGAAAAAATGATATCCTTATAAAATTTACTATTTTTTTCTGCAATTTGAGTCTGCGTAAAATTTGATTCTATATGTTGTCGCGCTTGTATGCCCATTTTTTTTGAAAGATTAGCATCTTCTAAAAGGGTAAGTATTGCTGTGGCTACTTTTTGTGTATCATCTGGATGTGCAGTATAGCCTGTTTCTCCATCTATCATTAATTCTTTTGCCCAACCTATATCTGAAGTTACCATAGCTTTTTCTAATGCCATAGCTTCTAACCATGTCATAGGAAATGCTTCTGCATAACTTGGCAAACATACTATTTGAGTACTCTGAATTTTAGCTGCTATTTCACTGTATGGAATCTGAGCAGTAAATATTACCTGAGCTAATGCTTCTTTACTTAATATCGATTCTAATAAAGCTATCGTACTATGACCTGTTTTTGCATCAGTGACATTTTTTCCTATAAACGTTAACTGTGCTGTAGGTTCTTCTAGAATTACTTCATTAAAAGCTTTTGCCAATGCTAGCACTCCTTTTTTGCGAATTATAGTTCCGAAATACAAAATTGATTTGGGTACAATAGTGTTGTGTTCTGGTTTAAATAACGTTACATCTACACCATTATGTATGGTATTAATTCCTTTTTTTATTCCAAATAATGAAGCTGTTTTTTCTGCTGTAAATGTACTAACAGATAGAATATGACTTGCATTTGTTAATGCTTTTTTCTCAAAGTAAAAATTCTTTTTCTTTTGAGATCTGCCTTCTAAGTGACAAAAATAAGTATCAGATCCATGAAGTCTTATTACTATTGGAATTTGAAACCTCATAAATGCTGTGATTCCTGTCCAATCTGGTGCTTCTAATACATCTATTTTTTGTTGTTTTACAATCTTATTGATATAATGATTTATATGTTTTCTATATAAAAACCATCCTCCTATACGATAATTTTTATGCTTTATAAGATGTAATGTAACACCTTGATCTTCTAGTACAATATCTTCAGATTGACTATATACAAATACAGTGACTTGTATATGTTTTCGCGAAAGCGCAATTGCAAGATTCTTAATACTAGTTCCTATTCCTGCCGCACGTTGTATACGTGGATGCGGGTATTCTGGAGTGAGGAAAGCAATATGAAAGGATGTATTAGGCACGATATTTATGAACTGTATTTGTTTGACAGTATTGATAAAGATATTGTAATAACTAGCATTTAGAAAATATAGTGGTTATTTTATCAAATCACTAGCTATAATACGTGTGAATTTTTTTGCTCCATCTATATTTAAATGTCCACAATTGGAAAAAAGCACTTCTTCCAAATCAAAAAGATTTACGTAATTTAAAAAATCAGGTATTCTATTAGATAATTCTTTTACAAACGTATCTCTATTATTAGCATTTTTACAATAGGGAGCAGTAAAATAAATAACACTACCGCTACTTATTGACTCCAATTTGTCAATTGCTTTATTGCTAGCTTTGATGCTCTTAGGAAAACTCCCTGCTATATTGTGACCAACTCCATATACAGGTACAAAGCCATTTTCTAAATTGACCGAAGGTTTTTTTGATATTGATTGTGTCACTATTTCTCTAAAACCACATATTTTATCTTGTGACATAAATCTATAAAAAGGGACTTTAACACCTTTAAACTCTTCTTCATCTACTAGCTCTTTCGGAACTATATCATCATGAATATAAGGGTTAATATACCCCCTAAAAGGCACTGAATATCCTTCAAAGTTATATAAGTAATCTACTTGTACAACTGATTTTGTATATGTGACATTATTATTTTGCAATATCTCCAATAATACTGCTACATCTTGTAAACGACCACCTTGTAATCCTAGATTAAGACAGCTCTTACCTGTAATTTCTTCAAACAACTCGCAGTCTATATGATTTTCTGCTCGTGAACTCCCAAAAAAGAGATAATCGATATGTTTATTCTTGAGTTGTGTTACGTACTGAATTTTATTTCGAGGATTATTTGTGTGAAAAACAGAATCATATAGATAATCTAATACAATCATGCTTATAAAAGTAATGCCAAGTAATAGTATGGTATGTATAAAAAACTTTTTCATGTATTAAAATTGAAAATAAATAAAATCTTGATGATTAGAATATACTCCTAGCGTTAATATCATCAGAATTATTAAAATGATTTTAATCCATTTATAACGGCCTACAAAGGGATGTTCAAATTGCCTATGAAACCATTCTATAACTATAAAAATGCCCAAAATCAATAGCATTTCTATGCTGTACCGTTCTATAGATAAATATTCTATAGAAAAATCAAAATTTACAGCTGTTCGTTTTATATAAAGAAATGCTTCAGATACGGTCTCAGCTCTAAAAAACACCCAAGCTATCAATACTATTACAAATGTAATTCCCATTTGGAATACTTCTTTCAAACTTGGAAATAAACGATTTGATGCTACTTGATCTAAATGTTTCCTATTTGTATTCGTAAGTAACGCAGGTATAAAAAACAAAGCGTGTAATGCTCCCCATACTACAAATGTCCAATTAGCCCCATGCCAAAATCCGCTGACTAAAAAAATAATAAGCACATTACGTAATTGATAAATGCGAGAACCTCTCGATCCACCTAATGGGATATATAGATAGTCTCTAAACCACGTTGATAATGATATATGCCATCGTCTCCAGAATTCTGCAATATTTCTTGAAAAATAAGGATAATTAAAGTTACGCATTAGATCAAAACCAAATAGTCTTGCCGTTCCTATCGCTATATTAGAATACCCTGCAAAATCACCATAAATTTGAAAAGCAAAATAAAAAGCTCCCATTAATAAGCTCGTCGTATTTAATGTTTCATATTCTCCAAAAATGGCATTTACATAGGTAGCACAACTATCTGCAATTACTACTTTTTGAAATAGTCCCCAGAGAATAAGGTGTAGTCCTGATATTGCTTTCTCTTCATTAAAAATACGCTTTCGCGAAAACTGAGGCAGCAAGTTTGTAGCTCTTTCAATAGGTCCAGCTACTAACTGTGGGAAAAATGCCACGTAAGCAGCAAAGTTGATTATATTTTTAGCAGGTTTTAAATTCCCTCTATAAACATCTATCGTATAACTTAATGTCTGAAATGTATAAAAAGATATTCCTACAGGAAGGATTATGTTTAGTGTACTTGGAGCTAAATCTATTCCTAGTCCAGAAAATGCAGTAATAAAGCTATCTACAAAAAAATTGTAATACTTAAAGAATCCAAGTAATCCCAAGTTAACAACAAGAGACGCAATAAGTAGTTTTTTTCGCCTTGAGTTAGAAGAGGTTTTTTCTAGATACAATCCTACCGAATAATCAACGACTGTACTAAGCGCTATTAGCGATAAAAATCGCCAATCCCACCATCCATAAAATATATAACTAATAACAAGTATAAATACATTTTGAAGTTTTAGATTACGATTTACAAGAAACCAGTATGTAAAAAAACATATTGGTAAAAAGAGTAAGTATTCGATGGAGTTAAAAAACATTTAATCTATTTGTTTAATTTCTTTAATTAATTTTCGACTTACCATTTCTGCCCCAACTTTATTCAAATGAAAACTATCATAAAAATATTTATTATCCTGTACAATAGAATCATAATGAGTTAAATCTATAAAATAGATATTCTCTGTATCTGCAGCCCAATTCTTAACTCGTTTCCTCAATTTTTCTGTGTAGTCATTATTAATTTTATAACGATCTATATATTCAGGTAACCAACAGACAATAACTTTATCACTATTTGTAGCTTGAAGTTCACAAAATCGAAATGTTTCTGCTATTCCTTTTTCTAAATGTCCATATTTATTATTAGTTGCTATATATTTCAATCTTGAAAGGTTAGAGGTATCCTCTTTGTATTGTTTATCTACATATATAAAACCGTTATCATGGGTTTCAACTTCTTGAGGAATTCCTAAAAAACTTAAAATTCCTTTTAAAAGATATCGATTATGTTTTGAATATTTAACCACTCCAAATCTACTAACTCCTTTAGTATCGTCATTGTATTTATCCAATAAGTCTCTGATCATTGATGTATTAGTATGTGGTAAAAGGTTTTTCGTATTAGGAATATATGTTGATGAAGAAAAATGAGTCATATCTATATTTTGAATGATCATCTTAGGTAATCGATTATTTTTCTGATATATATTGTATTTATCTATCTGTAAATTATATGATCCTGCATTATAAGATAGATTATGGGTCGTCATATTTAATTCCTCTTCAATAAGGTTAGAATTATAACTTACTACACCTCTAGAGCTACCTAGAATTACTACTTCTGCATTAATAGCACCATCTATGATATTTCCCCATTCTTGAAATTTACTATTTGGAATAGCCTTTAAACCTTGACCTACTATATAATCCAATGAAAATGTAATTATCAGAAAGCAACTAACTATAAAAAATAAATGCCTAATAAAAACTTTCATATATTAAAATTGAATTTTCAATAGCGTTAAAAATACCTATGCTAGCTTTTTTTTAATATCCATCCATATACGCAAGCTAGCATTTTGTGGTTCTATAGGATGATTTACAATTTGATACCATTCGTTTGTATTAGGAACTGGGTTTATTTTATTTGATAATACTCCTTTTATTTTAGAGACTAATTCTTCCTTTGCGTTAAGCCACACAACGGTATCTTCATAAGGCATACTTCTGAAATGCACATAATCATAGCATTGTTTAATCCCTCTTATATCTTGTGTTAATTCTGGTTGTTCATAATTAAAATATAAACAAGGGGTGCCGTGTATTACAAAATCAAAAGCTGTACTTGACCCTATATTTGCCACTAGTTTTGTATGATGAGCAATATTTGCTAATAAGGCAAAATCTTCTTTGGTAGGCATAATTTTATCCCATCTTCCTCCTTTTGAATTCCATAATGGAACTATAGGAGTGATAATTTCTTTGTACTTCTTTAATACTTCATCATAACGGTCGCTAAAATCAACAGGTACTCGTCTAAATATAATCCCATAGTTTCCGCCTTCTTTATTTATAACTCGAATTGTCTTGGCCAGATCTTGTAGGTATAAATGATCTAATGGGGACGTCGTATGATCATCGCCTGTAAAACAGATATATTCTTTATCTATATTTAAATTATGTGTGTTATAGAATTCATCTTTAGATACAATACTTTCTGTAGCATAATGTGGTTCGAATTGAGGAGTTCCTGTCACTACAATTTGATCTTCTTGAATCTTAGGATAGTACTGAAGTAGTTGTTCTTTCATAAGTTCAGACCACACATAGTAATAATCGGTCTCAACAGTATTCATTCCTTTCGGTAAATTATCCCAACTAAAAATCCAACATGCGGTTGGTATTCCTAAATCTTGTGCTGCTAATAATGGTGCGATTGCTTGAGTAGAACGTTGTGTAGTACAATACACAAAAGCGGGCTTATGTTCTTCTAATTGTTTTTTACAATCTTGATATCGTTGTGTTGTACGTTCTAAATCCTTCATTTTTCGTACAATACTTTCTAAACCATTAGAGCTTACCTTAAAAGTCTCGTAATATTTTACAAAAAGGCTTTTAATACTGTTTTTTATTCCTTTCCAACGTAATGGGAAGCGATATGTACTATATATAGGGTCATTAAAACGCTTTCGCGAAAGCGCTAATTCCACACGTTTTCTTGCTCTACTTAATGTGGTTATTTTTGGGTGTACCCTCGTACTATCTATTAGTAATTCTGTATACCCAAACTCTTCTTGAAGAGGAAATACTGTATTGTTCCAATATGTTATATCAAAACCTTGCTCTTCTCCTACTTCTTTAAATCTTGTAAGTGCAAAATTACGTAGTCCAACTCCATCGGGAAGTAGAATAAAAATTTTAGTATTGGGTTTATGCATCTAAAAATTGTTTTTGATGACTTAATCTCCATAAATTTTCATCAGATAACTTTTCTAAAAACTGTATAGCGCTTGTACCGTTCCCAAAATCATCGTCAGAGATCGTGGTTTTGGTGTATTCATTTTTTAGCGCGTTACGTATAGAAGATGCTTTATAATCGACATGGACAATTTGAACATCTTTGGCCCTATTGTTTTGACGTGTTCCAATATTTATGGAAGGTACTCCATAATATGGTGCTTCACGTATACCTGCACTGGAATTACCAATAATAAATTGAGCGTTTTTAAGTAATACCAAAAAATACTCAAAACGTATAGAAGGGAACATACGTATACGCGATACTCCTTCAAAGGCTTTAAAAGCTTTCAATATCTTTTTTGATCCTAAATCATTATTAGGATAAATAACTACATAATTACGATCATCTTGTAAAACAGCCTCTACAAAGTTATTTGCATAATCTCCCATGTTATCATATTCTGTAGTTACAGGATGGAATAATACAACTACATAATCATCATATACAATTTCATAGTGATGTTTTACTTCATCTAGACTAGGTAAATCGGAAGAAAACATAATATCTATATCTGGAGAGCCTATGGTAAAGACAGAGGTAGGCAATTCTCCCATTTGAATAAGACGTCTTTCTGCCTCTGCATTTGCTACAAAATGTATATGACTTAATTTAGATACAGAATGCCTAATTAACTCATCTACAGTACCCGATAATTCCCCACCTTCTATATGTGCTACCAGAATATTATTTAAGGCTCCTGTAATTGCTCCTGCAAGTGCCTCTACACGATCTCCATGAACGACAATCAGGTCTGGTTTAATTTCGCCAACAAAAGCTGAAAATCCTTCAATGGTTTTTGCTAGTGTAAGATCCATTGTACTCTCTGATGTTGCATTATTAAATTGATGTACATGACTAAAACCACAACGAAGTACTTCAATTACAGTCTCTCCATATTCTGGTAATAAATGCATTCCTGTTACAAAAACATAGGGATCAAAAAGCGCATCATCTTCTACAATTTGTATCAGTGATTTTATTTTACCAAAATCAGCGCGAGTTCCTGTTAGAAATACAATTTTTTTTTGCTTACTCACAACGTCACATCTGTTTTTTCTAATTGTACATCAATTTCTATATCTCGTTGAGCTACTTGCCCTAAAATAGCATTAAAATGTTCGGCAAGTATTTCTCCTGTTCCTGGACGTTTTACCCATATATTTTCTTTTGTAAATGTATCTCCTTTTTTAATTGAGGCAATTGTACAAACCGTAGCAAACGCAAAGTCTATTGTTACTTGTTCTTCGGCAGCAGGTCCTTTTGTACCACCTCTCATACGTTTCATTCGTTTACTATCTGTAATAAGAGATGCGCAAGTTGTTTCATCCATAGAGCATACAATATCTGGTCCCGTACGTTCCATATGATCCGTAAAATGTCTTTCTAAAATACTTGCTCCTAAAGCCACAGCTCCTAAACAAGCTAAATTTGACATTGTATGATCTGATAATCCAAACACTTTACCTGGAAAAGCATTATGTAATTCTTCCATAGCGCCTAATCTGACTAAATGCTCTGGTGTAGGATATAAATTAGTGGTATGCAATAGTGCAATAGGCACCTCATATTTATCAAAAATAGCTACTGCTTTTTGAACACTTTCTATTGTATTCATTCCTGTACTTAGAATTACTGGTTTTTTAAAACTTGCAATATGTTCTAATAAAGGATAATTATTACATTCTCCAGATCCTATTTTATAAGCATGAACATTCATTGCTTGAAGTCTATTTGCTGCAGCTCTAGAAAAAGGAGTAGATATAAAAATCATTCCTCTTTCTTCTACATACTTTTTAAGAGCTCTCTCATCTTCTTCATTTAATGCACAACGTTCCATTATATCATATATAGACACATCTGCATTTCCAGGGATTACTTTTTTTGCAGCTCCACTCATTTCATCTTCTACAATATGTGTTTGATGTTTCAATACCTCAACACCAGCTCTTGCTGCTGCATCAACCATTTCTTTTGCTGCTTGTAAAGAGCCTTCATGATTAATTCCTAATTCTGCAATTACTAGAGGATCATAGTCATATCCTATTTTTCGGCCTGCAATTTCTATATATGGAGCTATATTCATTTGTTTTTATAATAACTAGAATTGATAAAAAGTTGATTTTTCAGTGTTTTATATGTGGTTTTCACATGTGTATATACAAGACGCACTATACCTAATGTATTATTCTTTATAAAAATCAAAAAAATCTTCCCTTTTGAAATAGGTTTTGTTTTAGTAATTATATGATTAGCTAATGTTTCATTTCGCCATCTTTTTAAATTACCATCTTTACTTCGCTTAGCAAAATAAAAAAAGGTTTCCGATACTTCTATAATTTCATACCCTAATTTTATAACTTCTTTGGACCACAATTTATCTTCACAAGCAATAATCTGTTCATCAAACTGTAATTTTTCCCAAACCGTTTTATTGATGTAACAACATGCTGCCGTAATCCCATATTTTTCAGGATGTATTACTTTAAAATTATTTTGAATAGCTCTTTTATAATTAGCAGCCCCATTAATAAATCGAGCTGCTGCTATATGGGTTCCTTTTTCTAATTGACGAGATACTGTTTTAAAAAAAGAAAGTCCAACAGGAACACTATGTGCACTTAATAATAATATGTTATTATTTGTTGCTTCATTAATCCCTTGATTAATAGCTCTCCCATAGGTAAAATCTTTAATAGTTGTGACACGACAATTAAACGAGTTTGCTATATCAACTGTAGTGTCAGTAGATTCATTATCTACAATAATAATCTCATGAATATCATCTTTATAGTGTTTTGTCAAAACCTGAAGAACAAATTTTAATGCTTCAGCTTCATTTTTGACCCGTATTATAATACTATATTTCATCTGCATGCGTATTCAAAATAAATGTACAATATTCAAAATCAAAAGCTGTATCTATATCTATACTAGCAAATACATGTGTTACTTCAAATGCTAGATTATTTTCTGTGATAACCATTCCTTCTTTAATGGCATTAACATCTGTAATATATAACAATCCATTTTCATAAAACAACGATTCCATATCCTGACTACGCATACCAAATGTATAATTAAAAGGAGTATAGCTCTCCCCATTAATCTTACCTAATTTGTGCTTCATTTCACTTACAGTAAAAAGGCTATTAGCAATACTATTCTTATAGGCATCAAATGTAACTTTTAATAAATCTTTAGGACGCAAAGGATTTGTAGGTTGTAATAAAATAACTGTTTTAATTGTATCATCATTAATTGTTTCTAATACATGTTGTAATGCACTTACAGTTGTTGCATGATCTCCACAAAGGGCATCTGGACGTTTTAAAGGTGTAACCTTATAATCAGAAGCAAGAGACAATACTTTATCATCATCAGATGTGACAATAATATCTTTTACCATCGCTGAATATCGCAATGCATATTCTATAGAATGAGCAATTAAAGGTTTCCCGCCTAATAGTTTTATATTCTTACCAGGTAATCTTTTTGAATTTGCTCTTGCAGGAATGACAATTATAGTATCTTTTTGAAGCATTACTTTATCAGGTATTTCCACAGGTTTACGCTTAAACTAATATAATTTTACTCATTTTTTGATCTTGTAAAACTTATTTTTTAGTAGCTTCACAACATATCATCCTTCCTCCTTGCATTAAATAAATTGTTGTGACTTTAAGATCAGAGTATTTCTCTATTGCGTTTTTTAAGGTATATGGACTATACCAAGCATTATGATCAGGATGTACAACTTCTATAAATGTATTGTTATCTATGTGATAGTTTTGTTGACGTATTTTAGAAAAACAATTAGGTCCTGTAATTAAAAATTTTGAAGCATTAATTGCTGATACATTTTTTAAAAACAATTGAACATTATCTACATGCTCAATAGTTTCCGGAATTAAGCAAACATCGTATTTTTTTGCAGGGAGATGTTGGTAATCAGAGTAATAATCTTGATCTACATATTTTCTCAAATTTTCTATACCTGGTTTATCGATGTCAAATCCATCTATTGTTTTAGTATATTCTGATAAGATAATATGCAAATTATTTTCTGGATTAAATACAGGCCAATCTGTACAACCAAAATGCAAGATATCTTTATTCTCACATTCTTTAATAAAAAGATCTAGTCTATCATCTATTTTTATAAAGGGCAACTTTTGTATCCAATATTTATCAGCTGTTTTATAATGGGGTTTTACTGATCTCAAGTTTTGCTTTATCTTTTTTTTAATTAAGAAAGCTTTATGTCTTAAACTCTTTATCATATTTCACATTATTTGAAAATCTCAATTGATCATTACGTATTATAGATTTTAGATAAATAACTAATTAGCAAATAATATAAGACTATTAATACAATGATATTTAAATTTTCAATAAAAAAATAATTTATTATAATTTGGAGATAAAATATTTATAATT
>CAYYSK010000058.1:0-15764 GCA_964474345.1 uncultured Flavobacteriaceae bacterium | reverse complement strand
AAAGCCAAGAAAAACTACCCAATCCAGACGGAGTGAAGCATCGCAAACAAAGATGCTGGGGTATTGAAGTTATATTTGGAAATATCAAACATAATATGAACTTCAAACGATTTATGTTGAGAGGAATCGACAAAGTAGAAACCGAAATAGAACTCATAGCAATGGCACATAATCTAAAGAAAGTGACATTAGCAATCTAGAGATCCCTATTTTTAATCTTTAAAGAATAACGAAATAAATGACTTAATAACTCAAATTACCAAGATGAGTAAAATATAAAAAACCGTCTAAATTGTTTTTAGACAACTTCTTAAAAATTTTCTTAAAAAAGAAAATCATATGTATTAAGAGTTAGTTAAAGATATAACGTAATCCAATTTGTGCCTGCCATCTAGATGAGTTAAGACCTGCATCGTCTATCTGATTAAGTCCACCTTCTACTCTATCATTAAATGTATACTCTGGTGTTGTTCCATCGTCTGCAAAACCTTCAAAATTTACAAGTGTCGCTGTATCAAATCCACTTGTGAAGAATCTTCTACCCCAATCTTTATTAATAAAGTTTGTGAAATTAAACATATCTGCAGATACTTGGAATGTATGCTTTTGACTTCCAAGATTTAATGAAAATTCTTGCGAAAGCTTCAAATCTACAACATGACTCCATCTTGCTCTATTTCTATTACGTTCTGCAAACTGACCTCTACGAGTTCTTAAGTAGTCATCTCCTTCAATAAAAGCATTGAGAGCAATCCATTGATCTTCTGCTGTTGCTATAATATTTCCATCTCTATCTACATCATCAATTAATTGTGCTTCTTGAAAATTAGAAGGAATAAATGGTAATGGAGTAAAACCTTCTCCTGTATCGTTAATTAAACGATTACTTCTTCCTCCACCAACAACGTAACTAAAAGGTGTTCCTTCTGCACCTTGATAGAATAAACCTATAGAGGTCTTTACATTCTTTGTCCATTTAATATCTACTACAGCATTTGCAAGTGTTCTATGTCCTTGACTAAAGTCAGAGATTGATACACCAAGATTATTAGAGCCGTTTACACTTTCGTTAAAAGCCCAGTTAGAGATATTTTGAGAAGATGTTCCTTCAAAAACAGTTGTTGAACGACCAAAAGAATAAGTAGCACTTGATCTCACATCTACTTTAGATGAATAAAAGTTTTTAGTAATAGTACTAGATACGTTATATGATTCTCCATCATTAGTATTAGAGATTAAGAAAACACCACCATAGGTATCATCTACTTCTTGACCACCAAAATTAGCACGAGGACCAGCACCTGTCGTAGTAAACTGTGGTCCTTCTAGGTTTAGATTTTCAATATTAAGACCCGTAATCACACTACTATGAGAAATTTCTCCCGAGAATATAAAGCCTTTTCCAAGTTTTTGATCTATCGCAAAACTCTTTTTAAATACTTGAGGTAACATTAAGTTTTCTGCAAGTAAATCAATATTACCTTGAAATTCTCCTTCTTGTCTAAATTGAGAATTAACATCAGGATTGAAGCTAGGAACTAAATTTGTGTTTCCAGAATCTGCACTTGGTCTGAAAACTCTTGTATTTGCGACTACAGTACCTGTATTGTTGTATGCTCCTCCTGGCCATACTAAAGGTATTCTAGATGTAAACATTCCTATTCCACCACGTATTTGAGTTGTTTTATCTCCTTTCACATCCCAGTTAAAACCTAATCTAGGAGAGATATGAGCTCTAGTATTAGGCCCTTGACCTACACGCGCTCCTTGAAGGTTTTTTCCTGCAGCTTCTAATAAAGCAACAGTCCTAGTATTGAAATCTTCATTTCCTCTTCCATCATCCCATACTGGCAAATCAACTCTTAAACCTCCTGTAAGTCTAAAATTATTAGAAATCTGCACCTCATCTTGAGCATAAAATCCTAACTGAAATAAATCAAATTCTGCTGCACCAATAGATTCATCTCCAACTCCTCCTAATAAGGAATAGCTACTTCTGAACTCATTTGCCTCATCATTAAAGAAATCTTCAAGTGAGTTATATGTATATTCTCCAAAATTACGCCCAAAAAATACATTCTTCACAGAACTGTACTCGTTATGGGTACCAAGTGTTACTGTATGACGTCCAGAAAAAATTTGAAAGTTATTTGTAAATGTGAAAATATCTTGTTCTAATAAGTTTGCTGTAGAAAAACGTTCAGATCCTGCAAAAATTCTTGCATCACCATCATTAATTTCGATAAATGGAAATGGATTTCCATTAATACCTCTATCATCTCTTACTCTAGTATAACCAAAAATAAATCTGTTTGAGTATTTATTTCCAAATGTAGAGTTAAACTCAAGGGAAGCAGTATTTGTATTAGACTCGAAGTTCTGAGCAGAACCTGTAAAGTTAATTGTTCTAGCGCTTGAACGTCCTATACCAAAGAAATCTGCTTCTACTAAATTATTACGGAAAGAAAGTTTATGATTTTCATTAATATTCCAATCTAATTTAAAAAGGAATTTGTTACTTTCTAAAGTTCTTGTATTATTCTCAAAAGTTCCAGCATCATAACCGTACTGATCTAATAAGAACTGTTTAAATTGATTAACTCCATCTATTCCTGAATCTCCTGAATAATCACTACCATTAAATGGTTGAGGAGTTTCATCATTCTGACCTTCATAATTTACAAAAAAGAATAGCTTATCCTTAATAAGTGGACCTCCAGCAGTTACACCAAAAGTTTCAGCAGAAAATTCTGCTAATTTTTCTCTTTCATCATCTTCTAAATCTCCAGGAGTTTTTCCTGCAAGTGATTCATTTCTCAATAGGTAATAAGCAGATCCTTTAAATTTATTAGTTCCTGATTTTGTTACAGCATTAATCGCACCTCCAGCAAAACCTCCAATAGTTACATCATAAGGTGCAACATTTACTTGGAATGATTCAATAGCATCAACTGAAATTGGGTTTACTCCTGTTTGCCCCCCATTTGTTCCAGAACCAGAAAGACCAAAAGTATCATTATTTACAGCTCCGTCAATATAAAGCGCATTATAACGATTGTTTTGACCTCCAATAGATAATTGATTATCCCCTCTTACTTGCGTCTCTGGTGTAAGGCGTGCAAAGTCTGCGATAGATCTTGAAATATTTGGTAAGGCTTCTACTTTTCTTTGACTAATTGTTGTTTCTGATCCAGTTTTATTTGCATCAAAAACACCATTTATTACAGCAGTAATAACGACCTCATCAAGTGCGTTTGCAGACTCAATCATTGCTGTACTAATGTTACTTGTTTCTCCTAAAGAAAGAAAGAAATCTTCTTTTTTAAAATCTTCAAAACCTACATACGATATTGTTAGGTTATATGGGCCTCCCGATCTCAGGTTTGAAATACGGTAAAAACCGTCAAAGTCTGTAACAGCTCCATAAACTGAACCTGTTGGAACGTGTATAGCAACAATGTTTGCCCCTGGTAAAGGGCCTTCAGTGTTGTCTAATACTCGACCGTTAATTGAACTTGTAGTTACCCCTTGTGCATATGACATAGTCATCATAAAGAAAAGAGCAATTACAGATAATAATGTAATTTTCTTCATAATAAATTGATTGAATTAAGCTATTGCAAAACTAACCAATTCATGTATTTGTTAAGATTATCTCAACGTTAATTAATTAATACTATTGTGCTTTTTATAAACATAATAGCTACATTATCAGTATATTGATGGAGTTTTCTAAAAAATTAAGCTTTAGCCAATAATTCACTAATCAATTAGTTTTTTTGTAAGAATTCATCAACTGTCTTGTTGAACTATCATGAACAGATGACTTTAAATCAGAAAAATCGATAAGTATCTGTTTTGCAAGTTGTTTCCCTAATTCAACACCCCATTGGTCATAACTATAGATATTCCAGATAACTCCTTGCACAAAAATCTTATGCTCATACATCGCTATTAATGCACCCAAAGTCTCTGGTGAAAGAATATCGATTAAGAATGTCGTTGTAGGTTTATTTCCTTCAAAAACTTTAAAAGGTGTCAGTTGTTCTATACGCTTTCGCGAAAGCGAACTCCCCTCAAATTCTGATATGACTTCTTGTTCTGTTTTTCCATTCATTAACGCTTCTGTCTGTGCAAAAAAGTTAGCCATCAATTTATCATGATGTTCTTCATTACCGTGAAGGCTTTTCTTGAACCCTATAAAATCAGCAGGAATTAGTTTTGTTCCTTGATGAATTAACTGAAAAAATGCATGTTGAGAATTTGTTCCTGGCTCTCCCCAAATGACATTCCCTGTTTCATAAGTAACAGGATTCCCATTGCGATCTACACTTTTACCATTACTCTCCATAATTGCTTGTTGTAGGTATGCAGGTAATCTATGTAAGTACTGTGTATAAGGTATTACGGCTTCGCTTTCAGCATCAAAAAAGTTATTATACCATACACTTAATAAGGCAGTCATTACAGGGATATTTTCATCAAAAGAAGTTTCTTTAAAATGAACGTCCATTTCATGAGCTCCTTTAAGTAATTCTTCAAAATGATTATACCCTACTGCAAGTGCAATAGACAATCCTACAGAACTCCACAGAGAAAAACGTCCTCCAACCCAATTCCACATAGGGAAAATGTTTTCTGAAGCAATTCCAAAGCTCTGAACAGCGTCTAAATTTGTAGAAACAGCTACAAAATGTTTTGAAACAGCTTCTTCCCCCAATTGATTGACAAACCAAGACCTCACGGTTGTTGCGTTACTTAACGTTTCTTGTGTTGTAAATGTTTTTGATACAATAACAAACAAGGTTGTTTCAGGGTTAAGATCTTTAATAGTCTCTAAAACATGATCTCCATCTACATTTGAAATAAAATGAGTACTGAGATGATTTTTATAATATTGTAATGCCTCAACAATCATCACAGGTCCAAGATCAGAACCTCCAATACCAATATTTACGACATCTGTTATTGTTTTCCCAGTAATTCCTGTATGTGTTCCATCAATGATACGTCCGGTAAAGTCTTTTATAGATGCTTTTACATTTGATACTTTTTCTTTTTCAAAAGCAGATGAAGATGTATCTCTTAATGCGGTATGCATGACAGCTCGATCTTCTGTAGCATTAATCGTAGCTCCTCCAAAATAACTTGCTATGGCTCCTGATAAATCAACTTCTTCAGCCAATTCTAACAATAGTGACTTTGTTTCTTCTGTGATCCTTTGTTTACTATAATCTACAAGAAAATCTCGCCATTGAATTGTAAAGGTTGTTGCTCGGTTTTTATCTTCAAAAAGTGTTTTAAGATGTGTGTGTTTTATACTTTCAAAATGCAATTCTAATTTCTTCCAAGCTTGAGTTTGCGTTGGGTTTATATTTTTCATCCTGTACTTCTTTTAGTAATGAATTATAAATCTTGCTTTTCAAGTGTTGTAGACACTTCTACTTCTTGTGTTTCTGAAGCAAAAGGAATCGTCTCTAGTTGCTCTTCTAATGGCTCCATTATAGCTTCATATATAGGTATCAAATCATCTGCAAGTGGTTCTGAAGCAGGAAGATCTTCTTTAAAAGGATCTACTTGTCTCCCATTTTTCCAAAAACGATAACACACATGGGGACCTCCTGTATTTCCAGTCATTCCTATAGTTCCTATTATTTCTCCCTGTCTTACAAAGTCTCCTACTCTGGCAATACGTTTTTGCATATGTAAATACTGTGTTTCATACGTTCCATTATGACGAATTTTTACATAATTCCCATTTCCGCCTCTACGTTCTGATTTAGTCACAGTTCCATCTGCCGTTGCAAGAATAGGTGTTCCTATAGCTCCTGCAAAGTCTGTTCCTTTGTGTGGACGTACTTTGTATCCATAGTACTTTATACGTCGTTTTAAATTATACCTAGAGGACACTCTATTAAATTTAAGAGGTCCCTTTAAAAAAGCACGTCTTAAATTATCTCCTTTCTCATCAAAATAGTCAGAACCACCTGGTAAAGAATCGTGTTCAAAACGATATGCATATACCGGTCGCCCTTTATGTTCAAATAAACTTGCTTTTATTTTACCTATACCTGCAGCAACTGTATCGTTTACATAACGTTCTTCATAAATCACTTTAAATCGATCTCCTTTTTGAAGTTTAAAAAAGTCTATCGTCCAAGCATAAATATCTGCCATCTTATAAGCTACAAGAACATTGGTATCTAATTCATCAAATGTAGAAGAGAGGTTACTATTAATAACTCCAGAAATTTCTCTTTCTATAATGGTAATTGGATGTGATTTTTCTTCGGCTATAAGTTCATCTTGAAAATCAACAACTATATAGTCTTCTTTATTTTTTTCATAAATAAAGACTTGCGCTGTCTCTGTGGTGTCTTTCGATTTTAATAATACATATGGTTTTCCAGGATGGATTTTGCGCGTATCAAAAATATCTTTTATAGAATCTGATATTTCCTGAATGGTACCATAATCAACATGAGATTCAAAAAGTATTTGTCCAAAACTATCTCCTGATTTAACGGTATCACGCACAACAACATAGTCATCAAGCAAATATCCATATGCTTTTGCTGGCTCTGATTCAACTACAATTACTTCTTCTACTGGATTGATTTTTTCTTCCTTGTTTCCGCAAGAAATAGCTATAACAGCAACAAACAGTATACTAAAAACGATTCTTAATTTCACAAAATTCTTATATCCATTATACATCATGTCCCCAATTTGCAAATTCTTCAGCAGTCCATAGATCTGGGAAGAAAATTCTACGTTGGTATTTAGGGTGCATATATTTGGTCCACTCACTTCCTCCTGTTGCTTCAATTACTTTTTCTCCATTATTAAGGTAATGATTTGCTGCATGATAATGTGACATGACCCAGGTTACATTTACTGTATAGTCATAATGTCGCATTGCTTCTCGCAATTTTGGATCATCTTGAGCTTCTTTTGGAAGAGACTTGAACTTAGCGTATAAATTTATAGTATTATATTCTTTTGTAAACGCGATAAATTCATTTTTATATTTTTCTTCAAAAGCAAATAATAAATAACTCTTTTTTCCTGTATTATAGTCTTTGCCAGCAGCTTGCCAATATAGATGTTCTAAGGCATGTTCATAGGAGGTGTCTCTATCTATGTTTTCGCGAAAGCGAGCATCAATTAAATTAATTAAATCTGTGCTTGCAAATTCTATTTTACGATACTGGGCACTTTGAAATCCACTTGCAGGAGTTAACGTCTTTCGGAACTTCATATATTGATCTAAATCCATTCCATCTTGCATAATAGCAAAAGAAGAGGTCAACATATCAAAATAACGCCTTATGCGTTGAAGACGTGAAGTAAAAAAATCTATCGTTAAGTTTTTATGATGGGAAACTTGATCTATCTCCCAAAGCACCATTTTAAAGAGAAGTTCATTGACCTGATGGTACATAATAAACACATTCTCATCAGGAACATTGGTACGTGGTAATTGAAGATTTAATAAGGCATCTGTATGAATATAATCCCAATACGTAATGGGTTTACTTTGTAGTAATCCTTCCAGGTGATCGTCAAGATCTTGATCGATTTTTTCATACTTATCATCAAGGGCATCTATAATACGTTCTATATCTGGTTCGATTTTTTTCTTCATAGAGTTTAGTTAATTATCTACAACAATCTTAAAAGAGTGTTTTAATCCTTTAAATTCTTCTAAATCTGCCTTAAGAGATCCTACTGCTAAGCTTGCTTTGATACGAATAGGTACTTTATTATCATCATCACTTACCCAAACAGTAAGACTTTCTTGTTCTTTAAAAACACGTCCTGACTGTACTAAAGGTCTAAATTTAAGACATCTTATCTTACCAAATTCTGTTTTCATTACTTCTCTACCTAAAAAACGAAGTTTAAAAGGATAGTTTTCCTTATCAAAAAACATTGTAAGAGTTGTCTCATCTCCTTCTTTTAAATCTTTTGTATCTATATTATTACGTAAATAATAAAACGCAGAAACCATATCCTGAACACTCACTTCTGTATCTACTGTTTCTCGTGTATTATGTTTTCTATTAAAAATATGAGCTTTATGATTTACTTGATCAAAATCTATGACTTTATCTTTGGTATGTCCTCCTTCATCAATTTTACGTATAAATTGATATGGTAAATCTGTTTCTTTATCTATATAACTCTCGTAGTAATCTTCTACCTTAAAAAACCACCTAGAGACTCCACTTGTTTCTCCATATCCTTTTACATGATATACTGGCATCTCTTTATAGGTAGCATTTTCTACTGCAAGAGTAGCATACCCAGCTGTTATTAGACCATAATGCACACGAAATTTAAACCACTCTCCATCTTGATAAGCTTGTTTTATTTCTTGTGCCTGTAGATAGGGTGTTATTAAAAGTAACATCCCTGCTATAATTAATCTTTTCATATAGTATACTACTGCCATCATACTTGGTAAAATTTGGTTATTAATGAAGTAATTACAATAGTTATTCCAAAAATAACTCCTTATCCTGAATTATACGTTCTAGTAATAAAAAACTTCGCCTTATAAAGGACGAAGTTTTTATATAAATATTGTGTTAAGTACTTTATAAAATTATAAAGTACCCCTTTGTTCTTGCTCGCGTTCAATAGATTCAAAAAGTGCTTTAAAGTTACCTGCTCCGAATCCTTTTGCCCCCATACGTTGTATGATTTCAAAAAATAATGTAGGACGATCTTCTAATGGTTTTGTAAAGATTTGTAGTAAATATCCATCTTCATCAGCATCTACAAGAATAGATAGTTCTTGCAATCTCTCAATATCTTCTTTCATCACTTTCATATGCTCTCCAAGTCTCTGAGGAATATCGTCATAATATGTTTGCGGTGGTGGTGGCAAAAATTCAATTCCTCTCGCTTTTAATTGTGCTACTGTTTTGATAATATCATCGGTAGCCATTGCTAAGTGCTGTACTCCTGATCCTTCATAAAAATCAAGATATTCTTCTATTTGTGATTTCTTTGCAGCTTTTGCAGGCTCATTAATAGGGAATTTAATACGTCCATTACCATTACTCATCACTTTACTCATTAAAGCAGAGTATTCTGTATGGATTTGTTTGTCATCAAAAGAAAGGAAATTTACAAATCCCATCACATCTTCATACCACTTTACCCACGTATTCATTTGTCCCCATCCTACGTTTCCTACCATATGATCTATATACTTTAATCCTGTAGGTGTGGGATTATAGTCTGATTTCCATTCTCTAAAACCTGGAAGAAAAACACCATTGTAGTTCTTACGTTCTACAAACATATGTACCGTCTCTCCATACGTATAAATTCCTGCACGTACGGTTTCTCCGTGTTCATCTTTTTCTACAGTTGGCTCCATATATACTTTAGCACCTCGTTTTGTTGTCTCTTCAAAAGATTTACGAGCATCATCTACCCAAAGAGCGACTACCTTAACTCCATCTCCATGCTTTACAATATGATCATTAATTGACGATTTACTGTTTAAAGGGGTTGTCAAAACAATTCTGATTTTGTCTTGTTTTAATACATAACTCACTTCTTCTCTAGATCCTGTTTCTAAACCTTTATATGCATATGATTGAAATCCAAAAGCAGTTTTATAAAAGTGAGCAGCTTGCTTAGCATTACCCACATAAAATTCTACATAATCTGTCCCTAAAAGGGGTAAGAAATCTTGTGCACCTTCAAATATTTTTTCCAGTCCGTAATTTACGGGTTGTATATCCTTGCTCATACTACTAGTTTTCTATAATTTCTATTTCTTTGGTCTTCTCAATTTTTTCAATAAATATTGAGTCCTCTTTTAATGTATCTCTTTCTATTTCTTCAAGCTCATAGTTTTCTTCGTAATCATAAATACTATCGGTATCCCATTCATAGTGATCAGTATTAAATCCTCCATTTTTATAGGAATCCATAATCGCTGATGAAAGGAAAGTTCCATATACTATAAACATCCCTATAAAAGCCAATACAACTAGGCCATTAAGAACAATGGCTATAATGTTAATTATCCTTGCTGTAGAGACATTACTTCTACTTATTTCCGAATATTCTTCAGGATTCTCTCCAAATAGTTTTAAACTTTTATTGGAAACTACAACTCCTATAATAGCCATAATTAATGGTATTAAAGCTGTAATTCCATAACAACAACAGCCAGCTACTCCTAATACAAGTGCTATTATTCCTAGTATTAACGCTAATGGATCTGCTGGTAATTTACTTTCTGACATGTATATTCTTTTTATATTATTTGTTACGTTTTCTCACTTCGAATAGCTCCGTATAAACTTTACCTGTATAAAGTGTATTTCTATTTATTTTAATGATCTAACCATGACTTATGATAACTCTCATCAGCTATTCCCATAGCGGCTTCACATACTTTTAAAGGCTTAAAAGTATCTACCATAACAGCTAATTCTTCCGTCCCTTCTTTTCCAATACTTTTTTCTGCAGTACCTGGATGTGGTCCATGAGGAATTCCTGCTGGGTGTAATGATATATGTCCAGCCTCAACATCAGAACGACTCATAAAATCTCCATCTACATAATACAATACTTCGTCACTATCTATATTACTATGATTATATGGCGCAGGGATACTTTGCGGATGATAATCATATTTACGAGGCACAAAACTACATACTACAAAAGCATCTGTTTCAAAAGTTTGATGTACAGGAGGTGGTTGATGTATACGACCTGTAATAGGTTCAAAATCATGAATACTAAACGCATATGGATAGTTATACCCATCATATCCTACCACATCAAAAGGGTGAGAAGCATACACCATTTCAAAAATATCATCTTGTTTTTTTACCTTAATAAGAAAATCCCCTTTCTCATCATTGGTTTCAAGTTCGTACGGTTGACGTAAATCACGCTCACAAAATGGTGAATGTTCTAACAATTGTCCAAACCAATTGCGATATCGTTTTGGAGTATAGATTGGGCGACGAGATTCTACAATAAAAAGTCTATTATCGTCTGTGTCAAAATCTATTTTATAGATAATCCCTCTAGGAATCAATAAATAATCTCCATATTTAAAATCAAGATTTCCTAAATGCGTACGCAATTTTCCTGAACCTTTATGTATAAAAAGAAGTTCATCTGCATCTGTATTTTTATAGAAATAATCTTGTGTTTTTTCTTTTGGAGCAGCTAAAATAATAGTACAATCACTATTTGTCAAAACAGGTTTACGGCTTTCCAGATAATCATTTTCTGGCGCTATTTGAAATCCTCTAAAACGATAGGATTTTATGCTATTTTCTAACGCTATTTTAGGTGCAACAGAGTATTGTTTATGTATCTCTTTTACCTGTGTAGGGCGTTGCATATGGTAACTATTGGTACTCATTCCATCAAATCCGATGGTTCCAAATAATTGTTCTGAGTACAGTTCTCCGTCAGGTTTACGGAACTGAGTATGGCGTTTAGGAGGGATCTCTCCTAATCTATGATAAAAAGGCATGGTGTTGTAAAATTTAGATTGCTTTAAAGTTACTTAAAATCAAGCAATCATAGGCTACTCAGGATTCCTCTTAATAAGAAATTTAAGTAATAAAAGAAGATATGTCCAGCTTTTTATTGACATTGTGATAAAGATACGAGTTTTTCCTACGTCTTCAACTCTAGATTATATGCTTTCGCGAAATCCTTCTCTGCCCTTCAGACATCTCTCCCAGAGGGAAAGAAATCATCTAGCTTAAGTGAGTTTCCTAGATGCAAACATACGAGGTATTTAATTTCAAACAAATACGATGCAAGCATAAGGGAATTAAACCCTTGGTTATCGCCCTGCGATTAAAACTCAAATCGCAACTGTACATCAATTTCCTTTTCTTCAGGAGTTATTTTTGTCTTTTTCTTATCCTCTGTATTTAAATTAGAAAGTGAGATTCCTAATAACCGAACACTATCTTTCATTTTCTCTTGATACAATAATTCTTTGGCGGTCTCAAGAATGACATCTTTTGTCCGCACATAATAATCCAATGTCCTACTCCGCGTTTGGAGTGTAAAATCAGAGTATTTAATCTTTAGAGTAACTGTCTTTCCAGCCATTTTACTTTTAGACAATCTTTTTTCTACCTCTTCTGCGATATGATCTAGTCGTTCTATCATAAATACCTCCGATGTGATATTCTCAGAAAACGTACGTTCAGCTGCCAGCGACTTACGAATACGATTAGGTTTTACTTTACCATGTTGTATTCCTCGTACAATATCATAATAGTAAGCCCCGCTCTTCCCGAAATGTTGTTCAAGATATTCTTTAGATTTCTTTTTCATATCGAGCCCTGTAAAAATGCCTTTTTGATACATTTTTTCAGCAGTCACTTTTCCAACCCCATAAAATTTACGGATATCCAATTCCTCTAAAAAAGTAATTACCTCTTCTGGCGGAATGGTTTTTTGACCATTCGGTTTATTAATATCACTAGCAACTTTGGCAATAAACTTATTGATACTTATTCCTGCTGAAGCATTAAGGCCCGTCTTTTCTTTGATTTTTTGACGTATCCAAGTAGCAATCACAGTTGCGCTAGGCATTCCTACTTTATTCTCGGTAACATCGAGATAGGCCTCATCAAGTGATAAGGGTTCTACTAGATCTGTATATTCATGAAAGATAGCTCGTATTTGTTTTGACACTTCTCCATAGCGAGCAAAATCAGACCTTACAAAAATAAGCTCTGGACATAACTTACGAGCCAGCACGCCACTCATCGCACTACGGACTCCAAATTTCCGGGCTTCATAACTCGCAGCACTTACCACACCTCGATTTCCACCGCCACCTACAGCTATTGCTTTTCCTCGCAATTCAGGATTATCTAACTGCGCTACAGATGCATAAAATGCATCCATATCTACATGAATAATCTTACGTATGGGAAGTGATGTTTCCATTACTTGCAAGGTAAGGATTCTACCATTTACATAGAAGTTTTCTATGGATATCGTACATTTGAATTATGCCAAAAACAGCCATCATACTAGGCGCTACCGGATTCACTGGAGGACTCTTAACAAAGTTACTTATAAACGATTCTGCATATTCAAAAATTAAACTCTTTACCCGACGAGCAACCGAGTTTTCAAATCCAAAGATTGAAGAAATCTCATGTGACCTATTAGATTTAGAAAAGGTTAAAGATCAGTTTACTGGAGATGTTGCCTTTTGTTGTATTGGCACTACAAAAGCTAAAACTCCAAACCGAAATCTCTATCATAAAATAGATTATGGAATCTCAATCACCTCAGCACAACTTGCCAAAGAAAATAAGATTGACACTTTCCTGGTGATCTCTTCTATTGACACTTCTGATAAAAGTCCTTTTTTCTATGTTCGTACTAAAAGAGAAATGGAAAGAGATCTTTTAAAAATAGGCATTCCTAACACATATATCATGAAACCTGCTTTTATTAATGGTCGTCCTGATACTGATCGCAAAGGGGAAAAAGGTCTTAAGTTTTTAATGCGTGTTACTGATTTTTTTATGATAGGACCTCTTAAGAAATATCAATCTATACAAGCTGTACAAATTGCTAAAGCTATGGCATATTTAGGAACACACGATTACACACATGAAAATGTGATGAATGATCAAATAAAAATAATAAGCAACCAGTATGAATCTTAATCAAGTAACTATTCCTTCATTAGATGTCACAAAGTCTATTGCTTTCTATAAAAAATTAGGACTACATCTTATTGTACATACTCATGAGCGATATGCGCGTTTTGAATGTCCAGATGGCGATAGTACTTTTTCCATACATCAAGTAGCACAACTTCCTTCTGGAGAAGGTGTCGTGGTTTATTTTGAAACACAAACTCTTGATGAAGATGTTTTACGCTTGCGCGAAAATGGAATTACCTTTGATCTCTTACCTACAGATCAATCGTGGCTATGGAAAGAAGCACGTCTTAAAGATCCCGATGGCAATCAACTCATCTTATTTTTTGGGGGTGATAACAGAAAAAATCCGCCGTGGCGAATAGAGAAGCAGAAAGATGAGATTTCCGTCTTCGCGGAAATGCCAAATCAAACGCTTGAAATAGAACGCAAATTCCTACTTACTTCAGATGCCTTTAAAAAAGAAGCTTCTCATAGTTTTCGTATTACACAAGGATATCTTACTACCGATATAGAACGTACAGTGAGAGTACGCATCAAAGGAAATAAGGCTTTCTTAACGATCAAAGGAAAAACAAATAAAGAAGGCACTACTCGCATTGAAGTGGAGGAGGAGATCGCTTTCGCGAAAGCGGAAACCCTTCTTACATTATGCCTCCCAGGAGTCATAGATAAAACCCGTTATGAAATACCCATAGGAAATCACATATGGGAGGTCGATGAGTTTCACGGTGATAACAAAGGGCTTCTCCTAGCTGAAATAGAACTTAACAATGAGCAAGAATTTTTTGAAAAGCCTAGTTGGATAGGAAAAGAAGTTACAAGCAATAAAAAATATTACAATTCTTATATTAGTACACATTCTTTCAAGGATTGGGAATAAAATAAAACCATATGAAAACAATCATCGCTTACATCACTCTTATTTTTTTATGCATTGCTTGTGCTAAGACAGAAACCAAAAAAGAAGAGACTCCTCTAGAAAAACCTATCATAGAAAAAAAAGCTTCTGTAACTTCTCAAATTGCTCAATTAAAGGCGGGCGGCTATCAGATTTTTGATTATGTAGATGAAAAAACTGGAGATACAGTTATTATGCAGCAATATTTTATGGCATTTTTAAAAAGTGGTCCCAATCGTAATCAATCTAAAGAAGAAGCTACAAAACTTCAAGAAGCACATCAAGCACACTTAGGACGTATGTATGAAGAAGGGTATGCCGACATTTCAGGCCCTTTTGGTGATGATGGAGAACTTAGAGGAATTACTGTATATAATGTCCCAACATTAGAAATGGCTGATAGTTTAGCCAATTTAGATCCTATGATGAAATCGGGAAGATTAATTGTTGAAATCAAACCTTGGTGGGCAGGTAAGGGGTACCCGTTGCGATAAAAATTATACTTCCTTAAGCAATCGTTTATCAAATTCCATTAAAAGTTCATCGACTATATGCACTTTTGAGAAATCAGGATGCCTTGGATTTATCAATACATTTTGATCTATCGTATTAATCGCAGAAGGGACTTTAAGTGCCATAAATTCTTGTGATTGTATAAACTGATCTCCAATATCCAATACTTTAGGGTGTTCTGATCTATAGATCCAGTCTGACGGTAATGTATCTATAGTTATTTCACCTACAGTAACTGTATCTTCAAACTCTAATACTAGAATCTTTAAATTTTTAGGAAATACATAAGGTGGGATATGTACTAGTTTTTCAAGCATCGCTAGTGAACTATTTGCCGCAGTATATAGCATAGAAATCCCCTTCCGATTCCAGCGTCCTCCAAAACGGCGAGCACCTTCTCCAGATACATCTCGAGCATACTTTTCTTGAGCGATTCTATAAACACGCATATTTTTTTAATTGAAGTGATTTTTTTGAATTGAAGCGAAAATTGATGGTTTTGTGTTCAGGTAAAGAGTTTTTTTGAGTTGCATAGTTGAATTATGAAGCAATAAAAAGACGAAATATGATAATTTTTTAGCCAACTTAAAAAAGTTTAAACTCGAATTATGCATTAGAACTTCGTGATGAAGGTTGGATGTGCCATAAAATAT
>CAYYSK010000057.1:0-15937 GCA_964474345.1 uncultured Flavobacteriaceae bacterium | reverse complement strand
TATCCTTCGTAAAAAAGGACAAAAAATTGCTGAGAAAAGAGCAGACAGAGATTCTAGTGAAGGTGCTGTTGTCGCAAAAATAAATGACGATAACACCAGAGGTGTTGTTGTTTCTTTAAATTGTGAAACAGACTTTGTAGCAAAAAATGATTCTTTTGTAGCTATGGCTCGCCAAATGGCAGATATCGCATTGGGAACAAACTCTAAAGAAGAATTCCTTGCTGCTAATTTTGAAGGTATGACTGTTGCCGAAAAACTTATCGAGCAAACGGGTGTTATCGGAGAGAAAATAGAAATAGGAGGCTTCAAAACATTAGAAGCTCCTTTTGTAGGATCTTATGTACACGGTAATAAAATTGGAGCATTAGTAGGATTATCTGCTGGTACAGACGCTTCTGCAGAAGTAGCAAAATCTGTATCTATGCAGGTTGCTTCTATGGGAGCTACAACATTATCTTATAAAGATTTTGACCCTGCTTATGTTGCTTCTGAAACTGAAGCTAGAATTGCAGCTATCGAAAAAGACAATATTGAGTTAGGTCGTTTAGGAAAAACGCTGAAAAATGTACCTCAATACATCTCTATGTCACAATTAACTCCTGAAGTTCTTGCAAAGGCAGAAGATGATATCAAAGCACAATTGCAAGCAGAAGGAAAGCCTGAGAAAATCTGGGATAAAATTGTTCCTGGAAAAATAGAGCGTTTTATCGCTGATAACACAACACTTGATCACGAACAATGTTTACTTGATCAACGCTTTATCATGGATGATAGCATGAGCGTTGCTGACTATGTTGCTGGTAAAGGTGATGCAAGCGTTGCTGGATTTGAAAGAGTTTCTCTAGTATAATTTAAACTATTTAATAAGCATAAAAAAACGCCTTTTTAAAAAAGGCGTTTTTTTATTTTAAATTTAGAATTATTAATTAATTCTTTCAATTCTTAAAGTAGCTAGTGGGTTAACCGCTCCTAAACCACCACCATCACTAAAAGGAAATGTGTTTATCTCTTTAATAGTCTCACTATTTGGACTTGCATCACTAGTATACGTTGTTCCAGTATCGATACCTGCATCTAATGGGAACAATTCAATAGTTTCATCCTCAATAAGTAGGTTATCTGCTCCTAACAAATTGAAGCTGTCAATACCTACAAACCAATCTGGACTTGGCTCTAACTTAGCAATAAAACTAATTCTGGTAGAAGAAGGAGTTACAGTTACATTTACTGAAGTACTTGATGTAGCACCAACTTCTCCTCCAGGAGACACACTTACAACAACATCATTTGTTTGGCCATCATCTGTAGGAGTTAATGCGTCTACGAGAGGGCCTAGATCACTTGTTTGTATATAATTGGTAAAAGTATCAGATCCAAAAGTTCCAAGAGAATAAATTTCGCTACTTAAATTATGTGCAAAACCTAATACAGGGCCAAAAGTGGCATTTGTAGGGTAGTCATTTGGATGAGTTTGTTCTGTAAAGTTTGTCGTAAATGTCAGTCTATAAGTAGCTTGTACGGGTGGAGAATCAGGACCTGGATCTACAACAGATCCTCCATTATCATCACTTCCACAGCTAATAAAGAACGAAATAGCGAGTAAGCAAGTTATTTTAAATAAATTGTTCATAATTGAATTAAGCATTTTTGATTTTAATAAATATTTTGGCAATATAGCATAAGTGCTCACAATACATTATGCTTTATTATATAAATATAATAAACTTGTCCTTCTGCAAAGGTAAGAGTTTATAATAGTTTACATGTATAACGAGCAATTCCATCCTTAATTCTAATGTCTTGTTATTTTAACATTCTCAACAACTAAGGTTTCAAACATAATCTTGTTCAAAAGATTTCTTTGAAAAAGTACCATAAGCACTATATTTGCGTAATCTTTTTCAACCTATGATATACAAAAGAATTTTACTTAAATTATCTGGTGAAGCCTTAATGGGTGATCGCCAATATGGTATTGACCCAAAACGCCTTGCTGAATATGCAGCAGATATCAAGACAGTTACTGAAACAGGAGTACAAGTCGCTATTGTTATAGGAGGCGGTAATATTTTTAGAGGTGTTGCAGGAGCAAGTAAAGGAATGGATAGAGTGCAAAGCGATCATATGGGAATGCTTGCTACCGTTATAAATGGGTTAGCGCTTCAAGATGCTCTTGAAGATGCCGAGATTCCTACTAGACTGCAAACGGCTATAAAAATCAATGAAGTTGCAGAACCATTCATAAGGAGAAAAGCAATGCGTCACTTAGAGAAAAGCCGTGTTGTTATATTTGGAGGAGGTACTGGTAATCCATATTTTACAACAGATTCTGCAGCAGTTTTACGGGCTATAGAAATAGAGGCAGATGTTATTCTTAAAGGAACACGTGTTGATGGAATTTATAATGCCGATCCTGAAAAAAATAGCAATGCTATAAAATACGATCATATTACTTTTGATGATGTATTACGCAAAGGATTAAAAGTAATGGATACCACAGCTTTTACTTTAAGTCAAGAGAATAAACTTCCTATTATTGTCTTTGACATGAATAAACCTGGTAACTTACTAAAAGTAGTAACTGGAGAGCAAATAGGTACCACAGTAAATCTATAAATTAGTATATGGCGCAGTTTTTGTTAAATTGCATTTAAAATACGTTACAACCATGAATGAAGAAATTCAATTTATATTAGATAGTACTAAAGAAGCAATGGAAGGTGCTATCACGCATCTTAAAAAAAGATTACTTACCATACGTGCGGGTAAAGCAAGTCCTGCCATGCTACAAAGTATTATGGTAGATTACTATGGTAGTCCCACTCCTCTTTCTCAAGTAGCAAATGTAAATACTCCAGATGGACGAACAATTTCTATTCAACCTTGGGAAAAAAATCTTATTTCAGATATAGAACGCGCTATTATAAATTCTAATTTAGGTTTTAATCCTATGAATAATGGAGAAAGTGTGATTATAAATGTTCCGCCACTTACAGAAGAAAGGCGTAAAGATCTTGTAAAACAAGCTCGTTCTGAAGCAGAAGATGCTAGAATAGGAGTTCGTAATGATAGAAAAGGAGCTAATAATGACCTTAAGAAACTAGAAGATGTATCCGAAGATCTAATTAAAAATGCAGAAATTGACGTACAGAATCTAACAGACACGCATATTAAAATGATAGATAGTACTCTAGTTGCAAAAGAAAAAGAGATTATGACCGTTTAATAGAAACGAGCGTTAAACATATACAAAAAGCGACCTCTCTCGGTCGCTTTTTTAATACATTTGAATATACTCAACTCATTTATGTATAGAATACTTTTTGTTTTATTATGTATACAAACAGTCTCATTTGCGCAAACTGAGACTGTCAAAACTGCCGAAGAAATTATACAAAAAGCAATCTCTTTAAGCGACAAAAATGATCCGCGATCTGTTCTTTCTAATTATGCATACACTAGTTATGAAAAAACAATAATTACAGATAGTCTAGACACAAGTACACATAGTTATTTATCAGAAAAAGTAAGTAATACTCGTTACAATTCTTCTCAAGGTTTTATTGAAGATGTTATAGGTTTTCAACTTGCAGGATTTACTAAGACACGCTATGAAGTTCTTGCGGTAAATCTTCAATCAAGATCTTTTTATGATGAAGACTTTGTTATTTTTAATACTAGGTATGCGGGTATATTATCCCGTACAGGTTTTAAAAATTACATATACACTATTCTTCCATCAGAAGTAGATAATGAAATAAATATATCTTTTACTCCTAAAAGACCTAAAGCTATCCCAGGTTTATCTGGCTTTATGATACTAGATAAAAAGAATTTGGCTATTAAGAATGTTGAAGTAAGCCTTAATGATGTTTTAAAAATAAAATTAAGTCAATCCTATATTTTTAATATAGAAGCTAATCTTTATCTACCAGAAAACAGAGAGCTTTTTATTGACAAAGGGGATAGTGATAGACGTCTTTCCTTTTTCGGTGGGCGCATATCTATTGGCACTATTCAAGAAGAAGATTTGGAGAAGATGATTACAAAAAAATATCTGATCTCTACTACTCGTAATAGTGATTTTTCGCTTAAAGCGAAAGAAGAAAAAAAACAACCCTATGCTATTACTGTAAAACCTGATGCAACAGAACAATCAACCACTTTCTGGCAAAAATACCGCCTTGAAGATCTATCAAAAAAAGACAAACGCAGTTTTTCTGAAATAGAAAGAATTATAAATGCTGAAAATATAGAACGTCGATTGGGAACTATTAATAATTTCAGTGTTGGATATTACAGTGTTAACTTTTTTGATTTTGATCTCACGTACCCTGTGAAATTCAATAATTTTGAAGGATTACGTTTAGGGTTGGGAGGTGTTACTAATGAAAGCTTCTCAAAACACTTTAGAATAGAAGGATATGGTGCTTATGGTTTTAAAGACAAAGAGATAAAATACGGTGTAGGCGGAGGTGTCTTAATAAATTCTAAGAGAGATGCTTGGATTAGTCTCACTTATAATAGTGATTTAGAAGAAGTAGGAAATTACGCGTACCTTACAGATAGACGTGTATATTCCCTTTTTGAACCACGTCTCGTAAATATTAATTTATTCTATAAACATCGTACTACTCGAACAAATTTTGAATATCGCATCGCTCCAAAATTACTTTCAGAACTTCAAATTGCTCATAGACGTATTGATCAGACAACACCATATCGCTATATAAAAGATGGAGAGGAAATAAGGAATTATAATATTACAGAAGCTACTACGGGGATACGATGGAGTCCAGGTAGCAAGTTTATGAAATCTGATGCCGGCATCACAGAAGTATACGATGGATATCCTAAAGTAACCGCTCAAGTTTCGCAAGGTATAGATGGATTAGGTGGAGATTTCAATTTCACCAAGATAGGGTCTAAAGTTTTTTATAGATTAGATAGACTCAACAAATCGGCTACAGAGTTACTAATTGAAGGGAATATAGGTTTTGGAGATTTGCCTATTACGCATTTATTTCAAGCATATCCTAATGCACCTACCAAAGAAACTATACTTCAGCGTTTTTCTGTAGCAGGAGTTAATAGTTTTGAAACCATGTTTTTTAGTGAGTTCTTTTCTGATAGATTGCTTACCGCCCAACTTAAACATAGACTTGCGCCTTTTAACATAAGCAAACGTTTTAAGCCTGAAATGGTACTTATTACTCGTTTTGCTATTGGAGACATTAGAAATCCTCAAGATCATTTAGACATTGAATTTGGCTCTCTAAAAGAAGGATATACAGAATCAGGTTTTGAAATCAATAAACTAATTTTTGGTTTTGGAACTAGTCTTACGTATCGTTATGGTGCTTATCACTTACCTAATTTTGAAGACAATATTGCCTTTAAATTTACTTTCAATTTACAACTATAGAAAAGTAGTCTAAACGTCTCGGTTTTTCCTTAATAAAAGAATACCTTTGCGGTCGTAAACAAAGGGAATGGCTAAGTTTTTAAGTTCAGGATTTTGGGAGAATGTTGCCAGTATCATACTTCGCAACAAACTTTTAATCCTTATCCTTATTATAAGTGCAACTGTATACTTAGGAATGCAGTGGGAACACATGAGGTTCACCTATACTGAAGCAAACCTTCTTCCTGATGATCATGAAGTAAATCTTGAATACAATACGTTTCTAGATAAATTTGGAGAGGAAGGAAACCTTATCGTTTTAGGGATAAAAAATGATAGCTTATTTACACCGACTGTTTTAAATGCTTGGAATGACCTATCTCAAAAAATAGATCAATATCCTGAAGTTACACTATCAATTTCTCTCAAAGATTTAAAATTACTTGACAAGCAAGAGAATCCTGCTAGATTTGATTTAAAATCATTTATACCAGATAGTGTTACTTCTACAAAACAAGCTACAAATTATCAGAAACAACTTTTTAATGATCTTCCATTTTATGAAAATTTAATATACAATAAGGAGACAGGAACTATACGATCTGCTATTTATTTAGATAAAACAATTGTAAATACATCTGCTAGAAGAGATTTCATTGTTAACGATCTTATCCCTCTTATTGACAATTTTAAAGAAATATCAGGAATAGATGTACGCACAAGTGGAATGCCATATATACGCACACTTAACTCTCAAAACATCATTGATGAAATAGGTTGGTTTGTAGGAGGCGCATTATTAGTTACTTCTCTACTATTCTTTTTCTTTTTTAGATCTTATAGAGCCACGTTTATTTCTATGATTACGGTAATTGTAGGAGTTATGTGGGCTTTTGGATTTCTAGGATTACTTAAATATGAAATCACAGTACTTACAGCTCTTATTCCTCCACTAATAATTGTGATAGGAATTCCAAATTGTATATTTCTAATAAATAAATACCAACATGAATATAAAACTCATGGTAATAAAATAAAAGCATTACAACGAGTGATTACCAAAGTAGGAAATGCTACGTTGATGACTAATATTACAACAGCTTCAGGATTTGCCACTTTTATACTTACTGAGAGTTCACTACTTAAAGAATTTGGCGTAGTTGCTAGTATTAATATTATTGGAATATTTCTTTTATCATTACTTATTATTCCTATAATATACAGTTATATGCCACCTCCTAAAGAGAAGCATTTAAAACATTTAGGAAAAAACTGGATAGAAGGATTTGTTAATTGGATGGAACGCATGGTACGCAATCATCGTATTGCTATATATGTTGTAAGTATCCTTTTATTAACGGCTAGTATGATAGGTATCAATCAGATTCGCATTTCTGGAAGTTTAATTGAAGATATGCCTAAGAAGACAGCTTTTTTTGAAGACATTAAATTTTTTGAAGAAGAATTTGATGGTATTATGCCTTTAGAAATTCTAATTGACACAAAGCGTAGTAAAGGAGTGATGAAACTTGCTACTTTAAAACGCATGGAAGAGTTAAGCACAGTCATTGAAGAGCAACCTGAGCTATCAAAACCTGTGTCAATAGTTAATCTAGTTAAATATGCAAAACAAGCATATTATAATGGATCTCCTAAATATTATCAACTTCCAAGCAGTAATGAACGTAATTTCATACTTCCATATACTAGTAGTTTTTCAGATCAAACAAATCTTATGGGGGCTTATGTAGATAGTACAGGGCAATATGCTCGTATTACAACATTTATGAAAGATATTGGTACTGATAAAATGGAACGTGCTGAAGAAAATTTACGTGCAAAAATAAAAACCTTGTTCCCAGAAGAACGATATGAGGTAACACTTACTGGAAAAGCTTTAGTATTTCAAAAAGGAACCAATTATCTTGTAAATAATCTTGTTATAAGTTTATCTCTAGCTATTTTACTCATTGCACTATTTATGGCTTGGATGTTTAGATCTTTCAAGATGATTCTTGTCTCTCTTATTCCAAATCTTTTACCTTTATTAGTAACTGCTGGTATGATGGGCTTTTTAGGTATTCCCATAAAACCTTCTACTATTTTAGTATTTAGCATTGCTTTTGGGATTTCGGTAGATGATACCATACATTTCTTAGCAAAATACAGACAAGAATTAAGGGCTAACAAATGGCGTATTAAAAAATCTGTATATGCTTCTTTAAGAGAAACAGGGGTAAGTATGTTCTATACATCTATCGTTTTATTCTTTGGTTTTTCTGTATTTATGATTAGTAGTTTTGGTGGCACTGTTGCATTAGGAGGACTTGTGAGCGCCACGTTACTATTTGCTATGCTAGCAAATTTACTTTTACTTCCTTCCCTACTTTTATCTTTAGAGCGTAATATTGCTAACAAAAAAGTACTTAAAGAACCTGCTTTACAAATCATTACTTCAGAAACAGATACAGAAGACAAAGAATCTCTTGAATAGTGTATTACAGATTTGAATTAATTAATACAAAAACCTATATAATTCCTCTCATGATTTCCTTTAAAATGGACAGTGAAATTTAAAAACAAAAATTATCTTTGCGCTTCTGTATAAAACAAAAAACATGAAACACATATCTATTGTAGACCTTTTGGTCAGTACAGCAATACATCAAGAATTTACAGTAAAAGGTTGGGTACGATCTTTTAGAGGAAATCGTTTTATAGTTATTAATGACGGCTCTACAATTAATAACATACAATGTGTTTTAGATTTTGAAAATACAGATCCTGTCTTATTAAAAAGAATTTCAACAGGTGCAGCTCTTATCATAAAAGGAACATTGGAAGAAAGTCAAGGAGCTGGACAGCGTGTTGAATTAAAAATAAATCATTTAGAAGTTGCAGGAGATGCAGATCCAGAAGAAGTAAAACGTACAATTCTTTCTCCTAAACGCCATTCTCTAGAAACGTTAAGAGAGCAAGCGCATTTACGTGTACGTACAAATACATTTGGAACTATCATGAGATTGCGTTCTAAACTTTCTTTTGCAATACATCAGTATTTTAATGAAAGAGGGTTTTATCAAGCACACACTCCCATCATAACAGGTAGTGATGCAGAAGGTGCTGGAGAAATGTTTCACGTAAGCGGATTAGATTTAGATAATCTTCCAAAAAAGGAAGATGGAACTATTGATTATAATAAAGATTTTTTTGGGAAAGAAACAAATCTTACAGTTTCTGGACAACTAGAAGCAGAGACATATGCTTTAGGTTTAGGAAAAGTGTACACATTTGGTCCAACTTTTAGAGCAGAAAACAGTAACACATCACGCCATCTTGCTGAATTCTGGATGATTGAACCTGAGGTAGCCTTTAATGATCTTGATGCTAATATGGATCTTGCTGAAGATTTTATTAAGTCTGTCATTGGATATGTTTTAGAACATTGTCAAGATGACTTGGCATTTTTAGAAAAACGTCTTGTAGAAGAAGATAGCAAAAAACCACAAGCTGAACGCGCAACAATGTTATTGCGTGACAAACTTAAATTTGTCGTAGACAACAACTTTAAGCGTGTAAGTTATACAGAAGCAATAACTATTCTCCGTAATAGTAAACCAAACAAGAAAAAGAAATTTAAATATATTATCGATGAATGGGGAGCTGATTTACAAAGTGAACATGAGCGTTATTTAGTAGAAAAACATTTTGAATGCCCTGTTATTCTTTTTGATTACCCTGCAAATATTAAAGCATTTTATATGCGTTTAAATGAAGATGAGAAAACAGTGAGAGCTATGGATATTTTATTTCCTGGTATTGGAGAAATTGTAGGAGGATCTCAGAGAGAAGAACGTTTAGATGTACTTAAAGAAAAAATGGCTGCTTTAAATATTCCAGAAGAAGAGTTATGGTGGTATCTAGATACACGTAAGTTTGGAACTTGTGTACATAGTGGTTTTGGACTTGGTTTTGAGCGCTTAGTATTATTTGCCTCAGGAATGACAAACATACGAGATGTAATTCCATATCCTCGATTTCCTGGACATGCCGAATTTTAGAATTTCAGGTATATAACAATCTAAAAAGGGGCAAAAGCCCCTTTTTTCTTGCCAATACTCCACGTATCATTGTACCTTACAAGAAATTCATACTATAACCACTAAACCAAAAACTCATGAAATCTTTTAAGTACATCATCCCTCTCACTATGATCTTGATGCTCGTAGAGTGTAAAGATGACCACACTAGTCCTGATGATAATAACAATGATGGACCACCAACAATTGTCGTAGATGCTCCTCAAATGGTTATCCCTATTCAAAGAGGCGCCGAATTATTTTATAACTACAAAGCAAATAGAATTCCTATTATCGAAGAATATCAAAATAGTAATTTACCTCAAGGAGAAGAAAAGTATTTAGCAACAACATCTATTACTTTTAATTATGAAGAATTAAAAAGATATTTAAAATATATAGAACAACAGTCCAAAGATGCCAATACTGATATTGAAGGGTTACGCGTCTATTTAGGACAATACTCTACAAGTAGTAATGAACAATATCCAAGGGCAGAAACGGTTTTCTTTAACCCTACTATGTTAGTTGATAAAAATGAAGTTGCATTTGCTATATATAATCAAAATGGGAAACCAGTAGCTGTTACCGTCGGTGAAGTAATAGGAAATAAAAAACCTGTTGGAAAAAACAATTTAGTACTTACACTACAAGATGATGGTATTACAAGTTTAGCTGGGAATCAAGGACATAGAAGGCCACCACCAATAAATAATGATGATGGTGACTATTAATTTTTTGAAAAGATTGATATATTTAGATAGATGAAGATATTCCTGTATATAAGCGATGGTTTTGCAATTTTAGCAGCACTTGCTTCATCTATCTATTTTTACAAATACAAGAAATCTTATTTGTTTATAATATGCCCATTTTTGTGGTATACAATTATCAATGAATTTATAGTTTTAAAATTAGACAAAACTTTAGAAGGAAATACAGCTGTTTTTTACAACATTCATCAAATAGTTTTATTCTCTATACTATTTTGGATTATATACAGGAGCTTAAAAAATCCAAAACGCATTTTTATATTAAAAATACTTTTTAGTGCCTATATTGCAATCCAGATTATTGACATATTCATAAATAATTTTATCTCAGATTATTTATCTCTTTCCTACTTAGTTGGGGGTTTAACAGTAACAATAGGTATTATATTATACGCCATAGAATTATTACAAAGCAAAGACATAAAATTATTACATAAAGATCTTATCACATGGTTTTTAATGGCAAATTTATTTTTTTGGATCTCTTATTTACCCATATATATTATTATGGATAAATATTATGAAACGATATCCACTGAACTATCTACTAACCTCAAGTATATTCAAATTTCTTGTATTATTATATTAAATTTACTTTACATACTTGGATTTATTTATTCAGATAAGAAATCTACATATTTAGTGACAAATGAACACGTCTGAAGATACTGGCACTTTAATTCTTGTTCTTGTAGCAATAACAATTCTATTGCTTTTTTTAATTGTAATAGCTATATTATTTTCTGTATTTATAAGACGTAAAAATGAACTTCTTTTAGAACAACAAGTATCTCAAAAAAGGTTTGAACGTGAAATTGCCGAGTCGCAAATAGAAATACGAGAAGAAACATTACGAAATATTAGCTGGGAATTACACGATAATATTGGACAACTATTAACACTTGCTAAGATACAAACTCAAAACTCTGGAGGGAATCAAGAACAGTTAGACGAAGCCGCAGGTACTATAGGTAAAGGGCTTAGAGAAATACGAGCACTATCAAAGCTCATCAATCCTGAAGCTCTCAAAAACATGAGTCTTACAGAAGCGATAGAATTAGAATTAGATCGTTTTAAACGTATGGAATATCTTACTCCTAGCTTAAAAGTTACAGGTGCTCCTATTGGAATAGACAAAAAAATTGGTACCATCATATTTAGAATATTCCAAGAGTTTTTCACAAATACGATCAAGCATTCTAAAGCTACGCATTTGGATGTTTGCATCACATACACAGACAACACTCTAGATATCAAAGCAAAAGATAATGGCATAGGGTTTAATGTTGTTTTTGCGAAAGCAAAAAAAGGAATAGGTATTTCAAACATGGAATCAAGAGCAAAATTAATTGGTGCAGACATAAAAGTTTCCTCTAAAGAGGGTAAAGGGACACAATTACATCTTACATATTCACCTAAAACAACAACACCATGAATAAACTTGTAGTAGTAGATGATCATACACTTCTTTCTCAAGCCATAAGTGGTCTTGTTAATTCTTTTGAAGGTTTTGAAGTATTGTACACTTGCAAAAATGGGCAAGAACTTATTGATCAACTTGTATTTAAAAATAAGCAACCAGATATTGTTCTTATGGATGTCAATATGCCAATTATGGATGGTATAGAAACTACAGTACATCTTAAAGAAAAATATCCTAACATTAAAGTACTGGCGCTATCTGTAGAAGAAGAAGAGCATACTATTTTAAAAATGTTACGTGCTGGAGCAAGGGGATATCTACTTAAAGATACAGAAAAGTCTGTATTAGAAAGTGCCCTTAAAGAGCTCATACATCAAGGATTTTATCACACAAATACGGTTGCTCAAATTCTTGTTAAAAGCCTTACTGAAGAAAATGCATTGACTTTAAAAGAAAGAGAGATTGAGTTTATAAAACACGCTTGTACCGAAATGACATATAATGAAATCGCTGATCAAATGTTTTTGAGCCCTAAGACTGTGCAAGGATATAGAGACAGTGTTTTTTCTAAACTCAATTTAAAGAATAGAACTGGTCTTGTCATATATGCTATAAAGCATGGCATCTTTAAACCATAATTTTATACATTTTCAAGTAACTTCATAAATTACACTTCGTATCTTATAAAATATAAAGGTATGATCTACAGCTTTTGCTTATTTTTGTTTTATGCTAAAACAACAACTCAATTTTAAACTTTCGCAAAAGCTGTCTCCTCAACAAATACAGTTGATGAAGCTTATCCAATTGCCTACCCAAGCGTTTGAGCAAAAAATAAAACAAGAACTTGAGGAAAATCCTGCATTAGATAGTGGTAAAGAAGAAATCAAAGATGAGTTTGATGAGTTTAGCAATACCGAAGATGATTATGGTAATGAGAGTATTGAGACTGAAATTAATGTAGATGAATATCTAAGTGATGATGAAATCCCTGACTATCGTCTTAGTGCAAATAATTACAGCGTAGATGATGAAGACAAACAGGTGCCTTATGCATCTGGCACTTCTTTTAATCAATATTTAAAGACACAACTCAACACATTTCGCTTATCCCAAGAAGAAAGAGATATTGCAGAGTTTATAATAGGTAGTCTAGATGAAAGTGGTTATTTAAGGAGATCTATAGAAGATCTTATGGATGATCTCGCTTTTACTCAAAATGTGTATACTACTGAAGAAAAAATAGAAGAAGTCCTTTTTACAGTTCAAGAACTTGATCCTTCTGGAGTAGCAGCTCGTAATCTTGAAGAATGCTTGATCTTACAATTATCTCGTAAAACCCCTACTAAGGCTATTGAACTAGCTATTTCTATTCTTGAAAAGTCTTTTGATCACTTTAGTAAAAAACATTACAAGAAACTAATGTCTAAATTCAGTATTACTGAAGAAGAACTTAGAGATGCTATTCAAGAGATTGAACACCTTAATCCAAAACCTGGAGGTTCTTATGCTAGTAATACTAAAATTATAGAGCATGTTGTTCCTGATTTTACAATACGTATTGTAGAAGGAGAACTTGAACTCACTCTTAATGGCCGTAATGCTCCTGAACTTAGAGTTTCTAGAGATTACAGCAATATGTTAAAAGGTTATAAAGCTTCAAAAGAAAAAACAAAAGCTCAAAAAGATGCTGTTCTTTTTATCAAACAAAAGCTAGATGCTGCAAAATGGTTTATAGAAGCGATCTTACAACGTCAACAAACATTATTTGTAACCATGAGTGCTATCATGTATTATCAAAAGGATTATTTCCTTACGGGAGATGAGCGTAGTTTACGCCCCATGATACTTAAAGATATTGCAAATGAGATTGGCATGGATGTTTCTACAGTTTCCCGCGTAGCAAATAGTAAATATGTGGACACCCCATATGGCACAAAATTGATTAAAGAGTTCTTTAGTGAGAGCATGACTAACGATCAAGGAGAAGAAGTTTCTACTCGTGAAATTAAAAAAATTCTTGAAACTGTTATCGAAGAAGAAAACAAGAAAAAACCTTTAACAGATGATAAATTAGCTGGTATTTTAAAAGAAAAAGGATACCCAATTGCTAGGCGTACCGTTGCTAAATATAGAGAGCAATTAGACCTTCCTGTTGCAAGACTTCGTAAACAGATCTAATGAAATATATCATACGAAGTTTTTCATATATTTTTCATCCGCTATTTATGCCTATAGCAGGAGTTTTATTGTATTTTAAAATTTCTCCTAGATTTTTTAATTCAGCGTTCTTATTTTCAAAAATATTTGCAACAGCAATTATGACTGTTATCATTCCTATTTTAAGTTATTTTATGCTTAAAAACCTGAATGTAGTTTCAGATATTAATTTAAAAAATGTTAAGGAACGACGGTATCCATTATTAATGCAATCCTTTTTTGTAATATTATTAATCAATATTATTTTTAAAGGGTATGAGATACCAGAGCTATACTTCTTTTTTGTTGGCATTTTAGCCTCTAGTCTTGCTTCACTTATATTAGTATTTGCAAAATTTAAGACAAGTTTACATATGATCGGCATCTCTGGATTACTTACATTTATTACTGGCTTAAGTATCCATTTCAATCAAAATTCATTACTACTCATAGCGCTATTAATAATAGGGTGTGGAGGAACCGCTACATCAAGACTTGATGCAAAAGCGCATACATACCAAGAACTCATTATAGGTTTCTTTGTAGGTGCACTACCTCAATTAATGTCTTTTAAATACTGGCTATAATTAATTATTCTTATACTATAAAAAAATTAAGGTTTAACTTTCTTATAGAAAATAAAACTGAAGTCCTAAGCGTATTACTTGCAGATCTACTGTTTCTTGACTAAGAAGTGCATTATCATCAAATAATGTGCTTAATCCATAATATGCTTGAAAATTAAATGCTCCATAACCAAAAGCAAATGTAAGACCATATTGTAATTCATTTAATTCAGGAATATCTACTTGATTTACTTCATTACCTTCATTTACAAATGTAGATTTAAATCTAAAAATATATCCAAATTGTATCCCTGTATGGATACGCCAGAAACCATATTTAGTAGGTGTAGAAGTTCTCCATCTATATTGTATTGGTGCTTCTAAACTATAAAATGTAAATCTATTCTTATCTTCATTTATAGCATCATCTATTACTGAAAAAACTGTAGTTTCTCTATCACTCTCTTCTCCTATAAATAAGTTTTGATTAAATGTATCTATGGATACTCCCAACCCAACTCCAAAAGCTTTATTACGACGTTTATTAATAGGCATATCACGTATAAAACCTAATTGTAGACTACCACTAAGCCCATTTTGAGAAATTTGATCAGGTTTATTAGAAAGTAAATTAAAAGTAACTCCCACATATATCTGATCTTCACGATATAAAGAATCTACAATAGAGATATCATTTTGACCAAAAATATATGGACAACTTATAAAGACTATTATTACAAAAAAGAAAACCTGTTTCACACATTTTTGATTTAAATCCGAATTATGCATTAGAAAATCTATTACAGCTTGAATGTACTGCAAAATATACCGTTGCACTACATTTTTGAGTTTAACTCTCCACCTTTGTGAAGACAGGCTTTACGGTGCTATGTTAAAACTCATAAAATGCTATATTTTATGGCACATCCAACCTTCATCACGAAGTTCTAATGCATAATTCGAGTTAAAACAAAGATACAAGAATGACTTTTAGGTATGGGCATAAAAAAACGTCTTGATATATCAAGACGTTTTTTTACTAATTATAATTTTAGACTTATTCTACAGCACTACCTGGTGTAGTAATAAATATAATTTTAGGGAGATTTGCATCTCTCAATTGTTGCTTCACATCGTAAACTAATCCTGCTTCTGCATTTTCATCAATCTTCAGGGCAATCACTACTTTACTTTGCAATTCTTGTCGAAGATTAGTAATCTCTTGTAAAACAGCAGGTTTTACTTCGTCTACATTTACTACACGATCACCTATCTGAACAATTGCTTCTTTACTTTTACCTTTATAATTTGCAGATGGTTTTCCTATATAAATAAATACAGTTCTAGATTTATCAAGTTTTTCAACTTGATCTGCAGGTGGTAATTGATTCAATACTTGAAGATTATCCTTTCTAAGTACTGTTGCCACCATAAAGAAGAATAATAACATAAATACAATATCAGGTAATGAAGCTGTATTTACAGGTGGAAGT
>CAYYSK010000056.1:0-15959 GCA_964474345.1 uncultured Flavobacteriaceae bacterium | reverse complement strand
CACCATCATTATCAAATTTAGGCATACGGTTATTACGTCTAAAATGATCAATAACCAAGTTGTGTGCAATGCGCATTACCCAAGGAAGAAATTTACCTTCTTCGTTGTAACGTCCTCTTTTAAGGGTATTGATAACTTTGATAAAAGTATCTTGAAAAATATCTTCAGATACGTCTCTATCATAAACTTTAGAATAGATAAAGCTATAAATACGTTGTTTGTGTCTTTTAATTAAGATCGTTAATGAATTCTCGTCTCCTTTAATATAATTGCTGACAAGCAAAGCATCGTCTATTAACACTGTTTTCATATCACACTTTTGTAGATTAACTATGAAGGACTGTTCCTTCAACCATCATTTTAAAAAAAGTAATAATATGCTATAGGCAGAATTTTATTTATTGTGTTAATGAGCGTAAATATAACAGTATTCTAACAACAATTGCAAAAAAAACTTGCATTTTATTTAAAAAAAATACCAAAACATCACTGTTTTCGGTATGAAACAGAAGTAGTATCTTTGTTTTTTAGATGCAAAAAACAGCTATGCCAGTAGACATTTCTCTAGTAAATCCCAAAGATAACATTGTTATCAAGGGAGCAAAACTTCATAATCTTAAGAATATAAATGCCATTATTCCGCGAAATAAGCTTGTCGTGATTACAGGGCTTTCGGGTTCTGGAAAATCGAGCCTTGCTTTTGATACCTTATATGCAGAAGGGCAACGTCGATATGTAGAAAGCCTTTCTTCATATGCACGTCAGTTTTTAGGTCGTTTAGATAAACCAAAAGTAGATTATATCAAAGGAATTGCTCCTGCCATTGCTATAGAACAAAAAGTAAATTCTACAAATCCTAGGTCAACTGTCGGAACTTCTACAGAGATATATGATTATCTTAAATTATTATATGCTCGTATAGGAAAAACCATCTCTCCTGTTTCTGGTAATCAAGTAAAAAAAGACACTGTCACTGATGTAGTCATATATGTAAACGCTTTCGCGAAAGCGGAGAAACTCCTACTCCTCTCTCCTATCCATCTAGAAGAAGGCCGTAAACTAGAAGATAAAATCAAAGCGCTTTTACAACAAGGATATGCTAGAGTAAAAATTAAGGAAGATGTAAAACGCATTGACGAATTAGGTGATACTATCAAGAAAATAAAACCTGAAGATATTCTTCTTGTCGTAGATCGAATTGTGACAAATCCTGATGACGAAGATTTTAAAAACCGTCTTGCAGATGCTGTACAAGTTGCCTTTTTTGAAGGCAAAGGAGAATTGTATATCGAATCTATGAAAGATGGCAATCGTAAAGAGTTTTCAAATAAATTTGAATTGGATGGCATATCATTTCTAGAACCTAATATTCATTTATTTAGTTTTAATAATCCATATGGAGCTTGCCCAACTTGTGAAGGTTATGGGGATGTGATAGGAATAGACGACGATCTTGTGATCCCTAATACAGGGTTATCTGTATATGATAACTGTGTATTCCCTTGGCGTGGCGATAGCATGAGTTATTATAGAGATCAGCTAGTGAATAGTGCTTATAAATTTGATTTCCCAATACACAAACCCTATTTTGAACTTACTGACGATCAAAAACAAGTATTATGGGAAGGAAATGAGCATTTTGAAGGAATCAATCAATTTTTTGAGTTTTTAGAATCTAAAGCATATAAAATCCAAAACCGCGTTATGTTATCTCGTTACAGAGGAAAAACAAAATGTAATACGTGTAAAGGAAAACGCCTTAGACCAGAAGCTACTTATGTATATGTTGGAGGTAAAAATATCATTGACCTTGTCTCCTTACCTCTTAACGAAGTAGCTGCGTATTTTAAAGAATTAACATTAAATGAGTATGATGAGCAAATTGCAAAACGCCTTCTTAAAGAAATACATAGTCGACTTGAGTTTTTATCAAAAGTGGGTTTAGATTATTTAACACTTAATCGTAAATCTAACACACTTTCTGGAGGTGAATCACAACGCATCAATCTTGCCACATCATTAGGAAGCAGTCTTGTAGGATCTATGTATATTTTAGATGAACCAAGTATTGGTTTGCATCCTAAAGACACTGAAAAGCTTATTGATGTTCTTAAATCATTACGAGATCTAGGAAATACAGTGATTGTTGTAGAGCACGATGAAGATATCATGAAAGCGGCCGATGAGATTATAGATATTGGTCCTGAAGCTGGAACCTTTGGTGGCCATGTAGTCGCAACTGGAAGTTATAAAGATATTCTCGCAAGTAATTCTCTAACCGCTGATTACTTAAACGGAACTAAAGAGATTACTGTACCTAAAACGCGTAGAGAATCTGACTTTTATGTAGATATTATAGGGGCAAGAGAAAACAACTTAAAAAATATTGATGTCCGTTTTCCATTAGGAAGTTTTACTGCTGTAACTGGAGTTTCTGGTAGTGGGAAAAGTACATTAGTTCGTAAATTATTGTATCCTGCTTTATTAAAAGAAATTGGAGGTTATGGAGAAAAAGCAGGGCAGTTTACAGAAATTAAAGGGAAGTTTGACACCGTAAAGACTGTAGAATTTATCGATCAGAATCCTATAGGTAGGTCTTCGCGTTCAAACCCTGTAACCTATATAAAAGCCTATGACGACATCAGAAAACTCTATGAAAGTCAGAAGCTAAGTAAAATAAGAGGTTATAAATCCAAACATTTTTCTTTTAATGTAGATGGAGGACGTTGTGAAACCTGTAAAGGAGAAGGTGAAGTGACTATTGAAATGCAATTTATGGCAGATGTTCATTTAGAATGTGAAAATTGTAAAGGAAAGCGTTTTAAGAAAGAAGTACTTGAAGTAACCTTTAATGATAAGAATATTGATGATATTCTTACAATGACTATAGATGATGCTGTAGCTTTCTTCTCAGAACATAAAGAAGCAAAAATTACGAGAAAACTTAAACCTCTACAAGATGTCGGCTTAGGGTATGTCACTTTAGGTCAAAGTTCTTCTACACTATCTGGTGGAGAAGCACAGCGTATTAAATTAGCCTCTTTTCTTGTCAAAGGAAATACAAAAGATAAAGCCTTATTTATTTTTGATGAACCTACTACTGGATTACATTTTCATGATATAAAAAAATTACTAGCCTCTTTTGAAGCCTTAATAGAAAAAGGGCATAGTATCATTGTTGTAGAACACAACATGGACCTTGTAAAATGTGCAGATCACGTGATTGATCTAGGGCTTACAGGAGGAAAAGATGGAGGGAATATTATGGCAGAAGGAACTCCTGAGGATGTAGCTCGTAACAAAAAGTCATTTACAGGTACATATCTTAAAGAAAAAGTATAAAATCTATGTTATCAAGTATTAAGAAGTTTTTTGGGATTAAAGAAGAACCACCTCTAAATCCAGCCATTTTTAATCATCCTCTTGCAGAAAAAACATCTTGGGAACCTTTAAAACATGGTGGTAATAGTCATAAAAATGTAAATTTAATTAAGCTTGATAGCAATACTTTAGAATATAAAGCGAATACCACAAGTACGATTTTCACTTATTTGCTTTTAGTAGGACCTATCATCTTTGTATTAATTAGGTATTTTCTTTTTGAAAATATGAATAACTCATCAAACATTATGGCAATTCTTATACCTATAGCAATTACTATAGGAGGTGCTATTGCTACCTATTTTTTATATAGACCTCATAAGTTTGATAAAAAACTAGGGTATCATTATAAAAGCTATAAAAACCCAGCCAGTAAAAGAGAGATTAAAAAGACTCATAGATGGACACCTTTATCATCTGTAGAAGCATTACAAATTATAAAAGAACGAGTGAGAACAAAAAATAGTAGCTATAAAAGCTATGAGATCAATCTTGTTTTAGAAAATGGTTCTAGAAGAAATGTAATAGATCATGGAAATTATGAAGCAGTTAAAAAAGATGCAGAAACCATTTCAGAGTTCTTAGGTGTTCCCTATTGGGATGCTGTTTCTTTATATGCGTATGAACCAAAAAATAGAAAAAGTGTTGTAGATACAGATGCTCCTTATGATTCTACAAAACGTTTTAGAGATATGTAAATAAATAGGCAAGTATACAACTTGCCTATTTATTCTACTAAGTAATTAACTACTACCAGAATTGGCAATAATTATTGCTTCCACAGTTGGCGTCTCCAGAATTTAAAAATTCACTGTAACAATCTGAATTTTTCTTGTTCATTTTTTACTTAATATTGTTCCTAGATTTGAAATGTTTTTTAACATGATATAATATAGTATTAATCAATACTTTAAAAAGATAGGTAATACTCTATTTCAGATAATTTAACCCGAATTATTATGCATTAGAAAATCTATTACATCACAAAACAACTGCAAGCACTATCACTACGCTGTATTTTTTACTTTAACCATAGCGATGCTATGCTAAAAGCAAGAAAACACTAGTGTATATTGTCGTTTTGCATTTCATTACGAAGTTCTAATGCATACTTCGGGTTTAACAATAGGTGTATGTACATTATTATTTCTTTTTAGTATTTTTAACGTATACATATTAAGGATTATGAAAAAACTATTCCTATTTTTTATCTTATTCCAATCATTTACAATTATTAATGCTCAAGAATTTTCTATAACAGATCAGGGAAATCGATGGGGAGCTAGATTTTTTGATGGTTTTTGTGATCCAGATATTCCTGACACCGCTGGATGTATTGAAACGGGACTATATGGTTATAGAATACAAGGAGAGACTATTATTAATAATATAACATATGCTATTTTAGAAGTTACATTTATTGCTGATCCTCCAAATTGGAATCCTCATTCATTCATACGAGAAGAAAACGGGGTTGTATATTATTATTCGGAAACAGAAGGAGAGCAAATATTATACGATTTTACTTTGGAAGTTGGTGATATCATAGATGTAGATTTTGGAGGAGATTGTTTTAACGATGAAAATAATAATCAAATGGCTGATGTTATTGATGTTTCTACACAATTCATCGCAGGACAAAACAGAAAAGTAATCACATTTGATGTATACACTTCTACTAATTTTTCAGAATCATATGTACAATGGATAGAAGGGTTAGGAGATACAAGTGATTTACTTGCTCCAATTGTAGTCTTTTGTGATACACCAGTCATATTAACTTGTTTCAATGATGGAAATGAATTATTTGTTTTTAATGAATTTGAAGGAGAATGTGATAACCTATTAAATATACAAGAAAACTCACAGATAACAACAACATTAACCCCTAATCCAATAGTTGAGCAGTCATTATTGACTATTAATAATTTTCAAAATAACGCAACGATTACTATTTATAATCTTTTAGGACAACGTGTAGACCAAAAAGAGGTTACAAATAATTCTATAGAAATCAATCGATCAGTTTTTCCTTCTACTGGTATTTATTTCTATCAGGTAGCACAGAATGGAATTATCGCTGACACACAAAAATTCATTGTGAGGTAAATATTCATTTATACTTTTTTAAAATATGCATAGTATGCTTTCGTGCTTCGACGCTACTCAGCATAAACTTCTGCGTCACTTTATTCCTTAAAAGCGTATGATACGTTATCTTTAGATCAAAATTATATAGATGCGTCAGAAATTCTGCTTTATACTGTTTTTTGCTACTCTATTTTCTATGAGTCTCAGGGCTCAATCTAATACAGAAGTTCATCTCTTTAATATTCTTGTAAAAGGAAATACACTTGAATTAGCAAATCAACGAAATATCTCAAATAACAAAGGATATGATAATCAACCATCCTTTTATAATGATAATCAAGTGCTATTTGCTAGTACACGCGATGGACAAACGGATATTGCCTCATACAATATAAGAGATGGGAAAATAGCTTGGATTAATGATACTGGTTTTGGTAGTGAGTACTCCCCTACTAAAATTCCTAACCAAAAAGCGGTTTCTGCGATACGATTAGACACAACAGGTTTACAACGATTATATAGTTATGACTACAAAACTGGAGAAAACAAAGAAGTTATTAAAGACTTAGTCATAGGCTATCATACGTGGTATACTAAAGACATTTTGATTTCATCAGTGCTTGCAGATGGAGGGCTTGATCTTGTTGTTTCTGATCTTAAAAAAGGAACCAATACAACACAGCAAAAGAAAATAGGACGCTCATTACATAAAATTCCTAACTCAAATCTTATAAGTTATGTGAGTAAAGAAAATGATACTTGGGAAATACGTTCTTTAAATCCTCTAACGGCAGAATCCAAAAAGATTATCAATACCATCCCAGAAGCAGAAGATATGTGTTGGTTACTTAATGGTACCATCTTAATGCCAAAAGGAAATCGTATATTCTCTTTTCATCCAGAAAAAGATGATAACTGGCAACTCTTTACTTCGTTTGAAGATCCTAATCTATATAATATTACAAGAGTCTCTACAAATGATACCTCTAGCCTTCTTGCGGTTGTCTCTGATGTTTCTCCAGAAGTAATTGTACAAGAACAAATGGAGGCCTATAATGCACGGGATATCGATCGTTTTATGGCAACATATTCTAGCGCTATCAAATTGTATGACTTCCCTAATACATTAACCACAGAAGGAAAAGATGCTGCTCGCAAACTATTTGAATCCTTCTTCTCAAGCACACCAGATCTTCATTACATTATAAAAAATAGGATAGTGATTGGTAATAAAGTAATAGATGAAGAATTTATTACTGCAAACGGAAATACCTTTAGCGCTGTCGCTATTTACGAAATAGAAAATGGTAAAATCGCTAAAGTTACATTCATAAGATAATCATCCAATGAGATATATAGTATTCTTCATTGCAATTGCAATGACTATCACAGGTTGTAAACCTAATAAAAATGAAGACCTAACTGAAGTCTTTTTACCAAAAACAGATCAGCAATTACGTCAAGTCACCAAAGCTATTATCACTCCTACTATAGATGGAGTCATGGATGACCCTTCTTGGGAAGATATCGCATGGCAGTCTTTAGATCAACGTTGGTTAGGAGAAACGTACACAGAAGATGACTTTGCAGGTCGTTATAAACTTACGTGGACTCCAGAAGCCTTATATCTTATTGCAGAAATAAAAGATGATGTACTCTATGATCAACATAAAGATCCGCTCACCTTATGGTGGGATGATGATTGTTTAGAAATCTTTGTAGATGCAGATAATTCAGGAGGTGGTCATCAGTATACTCACAATGCATTTGCCTATCATGTAGCTATGGATGGAAATGTGGTTGACCTAGCTCCCAAAGAAATACCTACACTGTATAATAGCCATGTCAATTCTTCTCGTACAACCTCGGGAAACACAACACTATGGGAATGTGAAATATTTATTTATGAAGATACCTATATAGACCATACTGCAAATGAAGCTAAAATACTAGCACCCAATCAGAAATTAGGATTTGCACTCGCCTATTGTGATAACGATGGTAGTCCAGAACGAGAAAACTTTATAGGCTCTATAGCTGTTGAGGGTGAAGACAAAAATAGAGGATGGATAGATGCAGGTATTTTTGGAACCATACAACTCATTGAGAAAACCACAGAATAATCTTAAAATTTTGTTACAAAACTCATAAATACCTTCTTAAAACTTATTTTAGGGAGGTATTTTAATTTAAACTCATAACCATGCAACTCAAACCTGTACGATCATCAAAAATGATCTCTGTATTTTCTTTTCTATTCTTCCTTTGTATTTCTATTTCCTTATCTGCCCAAACTGACACAAGGATCTATGACATCATAGATGCTGTTTCTGCAGATCGTATAAAAAAGAATGTAAAGACATTGGCAGATTTTGGAACACGTCATACATTAAGCGATACAGTCTCTCAAACTCGCGGTATTGGAGCTGCTCGTAGATGGATCAAAGAACAATTTGATACAACATCAAAATCTTGTAATGGATGTTTAGAAGTTTTTTATCAAAAAGATTTAGTAGAAAAAGGTCGTAATGGACGTATCACAAAAGATGTTGAAGTGGTTAATGTAGTAGCGATTCAACGAGGTTCAAAATATCCAAATCGATATATCATTATGAGTGGTGATATAGACAGTCGTGTATCAGATCCTACAGACTATACTTCAGATTCACCAGGAGCAAATGATAATGCAAGTGGTATGGCTGGTACAATAGAAGCCGCAAGAGTACTTTCTAAATATAAATTTGAAAATAGTATCATTTATGTAGGACTTTCTGGAGAGGAGCAAGGATTGTTTGGAGGTCAAGGATTGGCCGCTTTCGCGAAAGCAAATAATTGGGACATCATTGGTATATTAAATAATGATATGATAGGGAATATCACAGGTGTAGATGGAATAATCGACAATCGAAGCTTCCGTATTTTTTCTGAACCTGTTCCTCCTACCGAAACAGAACAACAACGTCGCGCACGTCGTTTTTATGGCGGTGAAGTAGATGGAATCTCTCGTCAGTTAGCTCGATACATTCATAAAACTGTAAAAACATATATGCCAGAAATGAATCCTATGATGATTTATCGTTTAGATCGTTTTGGTCGTGGTGGACACCACCGCCCTTTTAATGATGCTGGATTTCCAGGAATACGTATTATGGAAGCTCACGAGAATTACACACAACAACATCAAGATATTCGTACAGAAAATGGGATCAAATATGGAGATACCTTTGAGCATGTAAATTTTGATTACGCAGCAAAATTAACTGCTGTAAACGCCATTAATTTAGCAAGTATCGCTTGGGCTCCACCATCTCCAGAAAGTGTAGGAATTGGAGGAATTGTACAGGCCAATGCAAAATTCAATTGGAGTCCTGTAGAAGGTGCTGTAGCATATAAAATATATTGGAGAGATACCACTTCTCCTACATGGGATAGCGCAAGACTTGTAGGAAATGTTACAGAATATGTACTTAATGGCATTGTAGTAGATAATTTCTTTTTTGGAGTAGCAGCTATAGGGAAAGATGGACATGAGAGCCCCGTTGTTTTCCCTAACAGAATTATCAGAAATTAAATATTCTTATTACTAGCTGATCATGTAACATACCATAGAGACCAAATACTGGTTTCCAAAATATTAAGCAGAGCTATTCCTCTAAGTATGTTTTGTTCCAATAATCAAATGAGATTGAATTTAAGTTAGTAAATTCGAATGTTAAAAATACCTTATGAGATATATTGTCATTTTGTTTTTATGTATAAATACAAGTGCATTTAGTCAGAAATTTACTAGAGAGGATACAATACGCGGTTCTATAACACCTGAACGTGCTTGGTGGGACCTTAATCACTATGATCTATCTGTAAAGGTAGATCCCGATCAACAACGCATCTCAGGTACTAATAAAATGACATATACGGTTCTTAAAGAGGGAGTAGATGAATTACAAATTGATTTACAACATCCAATAGAACTTACCGCTATCTCTCAAGATGGTATAGCGTTAAAAGTGCGTCGTAACGGTAACGCTCACTTTATACAGTTAAATAAATTCCAAGAAAAAGGAACTGTTAATACATTAATTCTTGGTTTTGAAGGAAAACCTCGTGTTGCAAAAAAAGCTCCTTGGGATGGAGGTTTTACTTGGGGGAAAGATGCTGCAGGACGTTCTTTTATTGCAACTGCAAATCAAGGTATAGGGGCTAGTGTATGGTGGCCAAATAAAGATCATAATTATGACGAGGTAGATAGTCTAGATATGCATGTAACAGTACCTAAAAATCTCGTAGATGTTTCCAACGGCCGTTTGATAGGTATAGACTCTACAACTACTACAAAAACATATCATTGGACTGTAAAAAACCCAATTAATAGTTATGGAGTTAATTTAAATATTGGAAATTATACACACTTCAAAGAAGTATACCAAGGAGAAAAAGGACCATTAGATATGGATTTTTGGGCAATTAAAGAAAATGAAGAAAAAGCAAAAGAGCAGTTTAAACAAGCAGCTATGATGATGGAAGCGTTTGAACATTGGTTTGGCCCTTACCCTTTTTATGAAGACAGTTATAAACTTGTAGAAGCTCCCTATTTAGGAATGGAACATCAAAGCTCAGTTACTTATGGAAATAAGTATGGTAATGGCTACCTAGGGCGAGACTTGTCTGGTACAGGTTGGGGACTGAAATTTGATTTTATCATTATACATGAGTCTGGACATGAATGGTTTGCAAATAATATCACAAGTAAAGATGTAGCAGACTTGTGGATACACGAAAGTTTTACCTGTTATTCTGAAAACCTCTACTTGGATTATCATTTTGGGAAAGAAGCCTCGTCAGAATATGTTATAGGTTTACGTAAGAATATTCAAAATGACCAACCTATCATTGGTACCTATGATGTAAGAAAAACTGGTAGTGGTAGTGATATGTATTATAAAGGAGCTAATATGTTACATATGCTCCGTATGATTGCAAAAGATGATGAACTATGGCGTACAACACTTAGAGGGCTTAATAGTGAATTTTATCATCAAACAGTGACAACCAAACAAATAGAAAACTATTTGAGTTTAAAATTACGTAGAAATTTAAAATATGTGTTTAACCAGTATTTGCGATCAACAAAAATCCCTGTACTTGAATATCAGAAATCTAAAGACAAGGTATCGTATAGATATACCAACATTATGAGAGGTTTTGATATGCCTCTTCAACTTGTGATTAATGGTGAAAAACAATGGATCTTTCCAAATGCACAATGGAAAACATTTAAAGCAGATGGAAAAATAAAAACAATTAAGATTGCTGATGATTTTTATGTTGATTTAAAAAAGATAAACCCTTGAAACAAATAGTAACTATAGATTCATAAAATGAATAATTATAAAAATTTAAACGTTTGAAAATATATTTCCCACAGTGGCAAGGTGCTGGTATAGGTGACGGCATAGAGGCTGGAGCAAAAACTGTTCTAGAATATCTAGACGACTCCACTTTTGAAAGTATTCCCTTATCTACGCTTCCTGCTGGCAAAGAAGGTATCCAAAAGCATCATATTAATAATTATGAAGCGATCACTGAGCAACTCTCTCGATTTAAAAAACGATTAGAACAAGAACAACCAGAATACATACAAACTATTGGTGGTGATTGCGGTTTGGAAATAGTGCCTGTCTCTTATCTCAATCAGAAATATTCAAATCTAGGTGTTATTTGGTTTGATGCACATGCAGATATTAACAGACCTTGTGACTCGGCAAGTTGTAATTTCCATGGAATGCCTCTACGTACGTTATTAGGAGAAGGAGAGCCAGAAATGAATGCTCTATTATCAAGTACAATAGATCAACATCAATTACACTATGTAGGATTACGAGATATAGATGCTACAGAAAAAACACGTTTGGATGAAGGTGATATTTATCATCCTAAAAAATTAAATATTCAAGAATTAATTGATACACTCTCGCAAAAACATATAACACACCTATATCTACATTTTGATTTTGACTGTTTAGAACCTACTGATTATAATAAGACCTATTATCGAGTGCCAAATGGAGTCACTATCAAAGAATCAGTAGCCTGTATTCAAGCATTGCAATCCCATTTTACCGTTGTAGGAAATAGTGTTCTAGAATCTACTACCATTGTACAAGATGAGTTACAACCTATCACTCCTATTATTAATTTACTGATGAAATGATCTAAAAAATAATCACTATGAAACTAAAATTCCTTATTCTTTTCTTATCAGTATCTATCCTAAGCTGTGCTAAACAACAAGGCGCAAAAACTCCAGAAAAAAAACGTAATGAAGTACTTGTATTAGGAGCTATTCATGGTGGACATAAAACAGACTCTGTATATAATACAAAGTATTTAGAAAAACTTATTCGTGAGATTAAACCTGACTATATATTAGCAGAAATTCCGCCAGATCGTATGCGAGTAGCAATGGATGGTTTTAAAAGAGATGATAGTATTTCAGAACCACGTGTGATGCGTTTTCCAGAATATGTAGATGTTGTATTTCCATTATCTAAAGAGTTCGATTTTGAAATCATTCCAACTGCTGGGTGGACACGCCCTATGGCAGAAGAACGAAGTGCAAAATTAAGAGCAATACGAGAAGATACAACACGTACAAAAGATTGGAAAGCCTATGTGGATGCTAATCGATTATCAGATTCTTTATACAAAGCTACAGGTAAAGTAAATGATCCATATTTTATTCATACTAATCAATATGATGAGATACAAGATGTTGCCTTACAAACATATAATAGATTATTTAATGTCGAGTTAGGGCTTGGTGGCTGGGAAAACATAAATATTGCCCATTATTGGAATATTGAAAAAGCATTAGAAAAGCATCGTTATAAAGAAAAACGTTTTTTAATTATCTACGGAGCTGGACATAAAGGATGGTTTTTAAGAGAACTTAGAAAGCGTGATGATATCAAATTATTAGAAATGAAACCATTTCTAGATGCTATCAATCAAAAATAAGGCTCAATACACCAGTGACAATTGCATTGCCAAAATCAGTAGCACCATGTGGATTAAAAGAATCTATTTTAGAAAATCCACGTGTTTGATTTTCTAATATTATAGAAGATCTTGTATACTCATAGGTTTCTTGATATCTGATATATGCATCATTGAGACCTGTAGTGCGATTAAAACGAGAAAAAGAAGTAATTCCATCTATATTGGGAAGTTTATTAAAACGAAATGAAATGTTGACATCTATATTTTGAACTCTTTTTGTTTGTAATAAAAAATTACTAGCATCTATATCCAATATCCCACTGATTGAAGGCGTTTGTGCTTGAACTGTATAACTCAAAAGAAATAAAAACAAGAATAAAAAACGAAAAACCATAGCTTATAATTTTAAAAAAGAAAATTAATTAAAAATAGTATTAAAAAAACCTCTAAATATAAAACCCTCTAGATTAGTAACATTAGTATGAAAAGGAGGAGTTCCTGGAATTTCTTTCTTATAAATAAATGAAGTGTCTACAAAAGTGTCACTTAATAAGTTTTGTTTATAGAGTTTAGTTACTTTAGTTACATCAAAATGATGTTTTAGACCATATGTTGAGTCAAAAATACTGGATAATCTCTGCTTACCTAATGTACGAGTGAATCCAGAATGATTTCGAACAGATCCTATATTAAAATTATATACACTTGTTGTAACTGATTTTAATGATTGTGTTTGTTGAGCATACGATTGAGAAGACATTAAAACAAAAAGAGAGCATACTATTTTTAATATAATTTTCATAGATAGAGCTATTTAATACTACTTAAAGATACCTAAAAAAACAGTACCTATTTGATGAAAGCACTTGTATATGAAAATTTTCAAACTCCATTACGTATTCAGCAAGTACCTGACCCTACTCCTACACCAGATGGTGTTGTGATTAAAGTAGCTGCAACTGGACTTTGTAGAAGCGATTGGCATGGATGGATGGGACACGATCCAGATATCCAATTACCACATATCCCAGGACACGAATTGGCAGGGACTATTGAAGCAATAGGAAAAAATGTCAAAGGATTTGCGATTGGCGATCGTGTAACCATGCCTTTTGTATGTGGATGCGGAAGTTGTAACCAATGTATTTCTGGAAATCATCAAGTATGTGATACTCAATCACAACCTGGTTTTACACATTGGGGATCTTTTGCTGAATACACTACTATTGATTATGCTACAACTAATCTTGTCAAGCTTCCTGAACAAATCAGTGATATAACAGCAGCTACCTTAGGATGTCGTTTTATCACTTCTTATAGAGCTATTATAGATCAAGGTAAAGTTCAAGGAGGGCAATATGTAGCGATACATGGCTGTGGTGGTGTTGGTCTTTCAGCGATTATGATTGCTGTTGCTATTGGAGCTCAAGTTATTGCTATCGATATTCATGAGGAGACGTTAGCTTTCGCGAAAGCGTTAGGAGCCACACACACTATAAATGCAAATCACCATCTTGATGTAATAACTCATATCAAAGAATTATCCCAAGGAGGCGTGCATGTATCTGTAGATGCATTAGGAAGTGCTACTACTTGTTTTAATTCAATTGCGTGTTTGCGTAAACGAGGTAAACATATTCAAGTAGGATTGATGACTGGTGATCATAATCACCCAAAAGTTCCTATGGATCGTGTACTTGCGGACGAATTAGAAATTATAGGAAGTCACGGTATGCAAGCGCATCGATATCCAGAAATGCTTGCTATGATTAAAAACGGACAATTACATCCAGAAAAATTAATAGAGCGCACTATCTCACTGGAAGATGCTATTACAGAACTTCCTGCTATGAATCAATTTAAAAACAAAGGTGTCCTTGTGATTGACACTATCTAAAACCAACACTATGAGAATATTCCTATCACTTGGATTGACTTTTTTATTATGTATTTCTTGTGCAAATCCTCAAGAACCAGTAAGTCCATCGGCACAACTTATTACTAATGTAACCATTATTGATGTGCGTTCTGGAAAAGAGATTCCATCACAACAAGTGGTAATCGATTCTGGAAAAATTAAAACAATCAACACAATTATTGAACATCCAGAAGCATATCATAATCGTATTGATGGAAAAGGAAAATACCTTATTCCTGGACTTGCTGAGATGCATGCCCATATCCCTCCTCCTACAGCAAGTGCGCAACACACTGAAGAAACATTGTTCTTATACCTCTCTAATGGAATTACAACTATACGTGGTATGTTAGGACATTCTGAACATATACGCTTGCGCGAAAGAGCAAAAAATGGGGATCTCTTAAGTCCTCGTATTTATACCGCAAGCCCATCCCTTAATGGGAATTCTGTTACCACCAAGGAAGAAGCAATTACTAAGGTGACAGCATATCAAAAAGAAGGGTTTGATTTCTTAAAAATTCACCCAGGGATTCAACGTGATGTATTTGATCAAGTAGTCTTAACTGCTAATAATGTAGGCATTCCATTTGCTGGGCATGTTCCTGTAGATGTTGGTGTCCGTCATGCTATTAAAAGCAACTATGCTGCTATTGATCATGTAGATGGTTTTATAGAAGGACTCGTTCCAGAAAGTGCCAATGTACAACCAGAAGACAATGGCTTTTTCGGGTATAACTTTACTCCACTAGCTGATGTAACGAAGATAGACGAGCTGGTTTCGCTTTCGCGAAAGCATACTATTTGGATTGTTCCTACACAGAGTTTGTACGAACGATGGTTTGCTCCTGCTAGCGCTGATGAGTTACTAAAAGAACCAGAGATGAAATATATGCCTGCTTCTACTTTAGCCAACTGGAAAGCTCGCAAAGGACAATACACAACAGACAACCCTGATTTTAATGAAGTACAATGGAAGCAGTTTAATGATATCCGTAGACAACTCATCAAAGCATTGCAGGATAATGGGCATGGGATTTTATTAGGCTCTGATGCACCGCAATTATTTAATGTCCCTGGATTTTCTATACATCATGAAATCGCAGGAATGACACAAGCTGGATTGACGCCATTACAGATTTTACAATCAGGAACGATCAATCCTGCTACATTCTTTAATGCTGAGAATGAATATGGAACGATTACAGAAGGTTTAAGCGCCGATCTTGTTTTATTAAATAATAATCCTTTAAAGAATGCAAATCATCTTAAAAATGTAGCTGGAGTATTCGTAAAAGGGCATTGGCTATCTAAAGAAACAATTGATAAACGACTAAGTGAGATTGCAGAAGGAAGAGCTAACCGATAATCAGAATTATTTAGCTTCCAGTAGTAGCTATAGATAAATCTTTTTTTCTTTGAGTACCATAACCAACTATGACAACTTCACTAGCCCCAATTATTACTTTTAGGTTTTCTATTTTACAGTTTTCTAAACTCTCTATCATATTTTTTTACTAAACTACCCTGCACTAAAAGTGCAGGGGTTTGTTTTACTAGGGACTAAAGT
>CAYYSK010000055.1:0-16022 GCA_964474345.1 uncultured Flavobacteriaceae bacterium | reverse complement strand
AAATAAAAAAGTGGCAATCTATACTATTCATACTATTTTTTGCATTAATGACTCCTCTTGGTAGTTTTATTAATCAACAAGATTTCATATTAGAATCCTTTAAAACACCTATTAATGCATTTGTTATTGGAATACTTTTACACGTATCTACTACGATACTGTTTGAAAGTTCAAAAAATCACCAATTTAATGCATCAAAATTAGTTGTTATTCTTTTAGGCTTTATAATTGCATATTACCTATAAATAAGCTAGTTATCTTCATATAATATTACTATTCTACTAGTAATAAGGAGGTAAATATTTTGTAGACTATAATTTACAATCTAATTTTAGAACATCACTAAAAAATAAAATTATAGCGTTACTCATTTAAGTCACAAAACATTGTAAATGAGATTACTATTTTGTAAATTATATAACCTACTAAAAAGCATCCTAAATGAGGGCTTATAATTATAAGCCCTCATTTTTTTATAATTACATTTATATCATGTTTAGTAAAGCTGAGTCTAAAGAAATACGACAACAATTTTGGATATTTTTCGGGAAACGATACCCTAGAAAATGGATATTATACAATACAAAAATTAAAGACTTCTCTTTGAAATTTAGTTTTGATACTAAAAAAGCAATGGTATCTATAGATTCTGAAAGTCCTGATGAAATTATAAGAACATATTATTATGAGAAACTTATAAGTCTTAGGAAAATCCTTAAAGAAAAAGTATCGTCTGAACTTATTTTTGATGACCAGTATCTACTTCCAAATGGTAAACAACTATCTCGTTGTTACATACAATTGGATGATGTAACAATTCATAATAAAAATACTTGGCCAGAAGTATTTGATTTTTTTAATGAGTATATGGATAAATTCGAAAGCTTCTTTATAGATTATAAAGAGTATATCATTTCATAATAACTGAATATTATCAAACGCGTAGATTATTTATAAAACGATAAATAATAATTTGTAATTATATACTCCAATCGTATTTCTTGAGAACAATCATATAATCACCATACGAAGGATTATTTAAAAATCGATAGCCAAAATCTTCTCTATACCACTCAAATAAGGAGGAACAAGAAATCGTTTTATGTATAGTATCCACTATAAATTCTTGTGAGACAAAAGAACTTTCTGCCATTATAAGTTCTTTTTCTAAAGAGGCCTTTGTATAAAATGCAATTGCTGGACAAGATTGTGCTCCGCAGTTTAAAGCAAAATGGATTCTATAATCTATTTTATCAACTATAAAATTTAATTTAGGATCAGTATTTTTTATATGATTACGGGCATTGCGGCGTAAAATTCCATGCTCAATATCATCCAGTGAGAATGATAATTTTCCTATCTCAAAAAGCAAGTGTTTAAAAAATAAAGTATCTTCTTTCATAGACTTTTTTATCGCATATCTAATAATCGCATAATTAGTCATTCCATTATATACGTTTATCCAAAATGCAATCTTATCTAGATCATCTATCAAAAGAGAAAGATCAACTTCTTTTAATAGTTTAAGATGATTATCAATTAACTCTTGATTAACAACGCTACCATATTGATAATCATAACGAGCTATTTTTAAATCTTTAGAAAAAGCTGCCGAATTAAAAGCCATAATCTATAAAAACTTTTTATTGTAAAATCTACAATTACTTATCTTCTTCTATTTCGGTTTCTATTGTTACGAGGTTTTGATTTTGAACCTTCATTACTTTTAGTATTTCTTGAATTTCGGTTACGTCTTGATTGCTGATGTCTAGCTTTATTTTCAGCAGCTTTTGCCTTTAACTCTTCTAGCGTATCTGTAGGTTCAAAACCAGGAACAACTTTACTTTCTAAACGTTCACCAAGTAATTTTTCTATCCCTTTTATATATTCTTTTTCATCTACCCCAACAAGTGATATTGCTTGCCCACTAGCTCCTGCTCTACCAGTACGTCCTATACGATGCACATAATCTTCAGGTACATTAGGCAACTCGTAATTGATCACATAGGGTAATAAAGGAATATCAAGTCCACGTGCAGCAATATCTGTTGCTACAAGTACACGTACTGTTCCTTTTTTAAATGAACTCAATGCTTTAACACGTGCATTTTGTGTCTTATTTCCATGGATCGCTGTAGATGTAATACCAGCTTTACCTAACTTATCACTTAAACGATTTGCTCCATGCTTTGTGCGTGTGAAAATCAGTACTTGATCCCAATCTCCTTCTTTAATAAATTTGATAACTAGTGTTGTTTTTTTAGACTTATCTACACGATATGTTATTTGATCAACTTTTGCTGCTGTTGTATTTTCGGGTGCTGCTTCTACAAGAATAGGTTTATATAACATAGAGCTAGCCAATGCTTTGATATCCTTAGAAAAAGTAGCACTAAATAATAAGGTTTGTCGTTTCTTAGGGACTAATGATAATACTTTCTTTATATCACGTATAAATCCCATATCAAGCATACGATCTGCTTCATCTAATACTAAAAACTCTATTTTAGAAAGTGATATTTCTCCTTGATTTTGAAGGTCTAATAAACGACCTGGAGTTGCTACAAGTATGTCTACCCCTTGACGTATGGTACGTACTTGTGGATTCTGATTTACACCTCCAAAAATAACTGTAGAACGTATGTCCAAGAATGTACTATATGCTTTTACGTTATCATACACTTGAGCCGCTAATTCACGTGTGGGGGTTAAAACTAACGCCCTGATAGGGCGCCTCTTTTGTGTATGTGATGTTGCCAATAATTGTAACATAGGCAATGTAAATCCTGCAGTTTTTCCAGTCCCTGTTTGTGCCGAAGCAAGAACATCTTTTCCTTCTAATATTCTAGGAATTGCTTTTTCTTGAATTGGAGAAGGAGTTGTGTATCCTTTTTTACTCACTGCTTTGAGTAGGGCATCAGACAAGCCCAATGATTGAAATGACATACGTAGGTCTTAAGAAATGACTATACTATGTCACTTCATGTGTCTAACAAAAATACGGTTATTTTAAGGTATACGCTTTCGCGAAAGCGTAATTAACAACTAACTCATTATTGTTTCCAAAATTTAAGGCGTTTTTTGAGTTTCTTTTTTCTATGAAATCCCTTCTGAAAATCCTGCACTTCTTGCCACATAGCCCTAAATACAACATCTACATCTTCTCCACTCTCTTTTGCATAAGCTGTTGCCATTATTTTGACATGAGATTCTATAGATGATAATCTCCTGAAGTTAGCCATACGTGTTTTAAAATCCATAGGGCCAAATTCCATACGATTCAAATCTACAAGGTAAAAATCATATTCTTTTTCTTTAATTACAATTAATGTATTGCCTGGTGAGTGGTCTAAAAAATGAATATTTTTTTTATGCAAACTATAAGTGAATTTTGCAAAAGCAGAAAGCATATCTACATGACCCACATATTCAGAATTTTTGATAAGCTCTCTATAGGTGAGGTCATAAGAAAGATGTTTACTGATGTAATAACTCTTTCCAAATAATATTCCCTTTTCTTCAAAATATCCTATAGGTTCTGGTGTAAAAACCTCATTTTCTAGTAAATGTCTTGCATATTCGTAAGAACGTCTTGCCTTTGAAGTTCTAAAATAACGATAGGCAATTTTATTAATGAGGTTAGGGATTTTAAATGATTTTATATTAATCGTTTCTTTATCAAGGTCAACTAATTTAAGTGAATTTCGGTCACGATCATCAAAAGGTTTCCCACGAGATTCAAAATGAGTAACAATATCTAGTAGGCGATCTGTCTTATCTTTATATGTAGGTGCTATACTATATTTCACAATGCAAAACTACAGCTTATACTACAATGAACAATCAGGAGTTTTCATTTATCTTTGCACGCATGTCAAGAATTCCTTCTATTTTTTTAGAGAGTCATAATATCAAAAACCCATTTTCTGGGTTTGGACAGTTTAATTACCACCTCATAAAAGGGATCTATGAAGCTCAAGTTTCTGATTTAAAATGTACTGTTTATGCAAAAAAATTAGCTCCTTTACAAGAAGAGTTTGGTGATTACTTTAGATATAAAAAATACTATACGTTGCATAGACGCAATCTTTTCAGAATCCGTGAAAAATATGATGTATGGCATTGTTTAAATCAAAATATCAAAGTAGAACCTCATCATAATATTCCTTATATATTGACTGTACACGATGTAAACTTTATAGATGAAGTATCTTCAGATATGAATCATGAAAGCAATGTACGTTTTCAAGAGAAATTAAATAGAAGTCATGCCATTACATATATTTCAAAGTATGCACAAGAATCTACACATCGCTATTTTAAAGTTCCAGATATCCCTGAACATGTCATTTATAATGGAAATCCATTAGAAACAATTACACTTCCAGAAAATCATACACCAAGAATACCTGTACAAGGTCCTTTTTTATATAGTATAGGAGAGTTTAGCGTTAGAAAGAATTTTCATTCATTGATTGATATGTTAGCATTACTTCCTGAGTACAAATTGGTGCTCTCTGGTAATAATGGAACTGAGTATGCAAATACCACAATACAAGAAACGATAGATAAACATAATTTACAAAATCGAGTAATTCTTACAGGAAAGGTATCTGAATTTGACAAACAGTATTATTTAAAACATTGTACAGCTTTTGTATTTCCGTCATTACGTGAAGGATTTGGAATTCCTCCTATAGAAGCTATGCGTTTTGGAAAGCCTGTATTTATATCAAATAATACATCATTACCAGAGGTAGGCAGTACGCATGCATTTTACTGGGACCATTATGATCCTGAATATATGGCTACTATCGTAAAAAATGGGTTATCAATATATCTTAAAAATCAAGAATTATTATCAGAAGCTTATATTACACATGCAAAAAGCTTCAGTTGGACTATAGCAGCTCAACAATATATAGAGGTCTATAGAAGCCTTACATCATAAGAAAAGAATACTATGAAAGAAGAACATGATAAAGCAATTGCTATCCTTAAAAGAGGGGGACTTATCCTCTATCCTACTGATACTGTATGGGGTATAGGATGTGATGCTACAAATTCTGAAGCAATAGAAAAAGTATATCAGCTTAAAAAACGCGTAGAAAGTAAGGCGTTGATTTGCTTAGTGAGTGATTTTAAAATGCTACAACAGTATGTAGAAGACATACCAGAAGTTGCCTATGATATTCTAAAATATGCAGCAAAACCTACAACCATTATTTATGATGACCCTATACGTATTTCTGAAAATCTAATTGCACCAGATAATACATTAGGGTTTCGTGTATGTCGTAATAAATTTTGTAATTTCTTACTTAAGAAATTTAAGAAACCTATTGTTTCTACAAGTGCAAATATAAGTGGAGCACCAACTCCTAAAAAGTTTAATGAGATAGATCCAGTTATTTTGGAAGGCGTAGACTATGTTGTAAATTTGGACCGAGAAAAGAAAAGTTTAGCACCATCTGCCATTATTAAACTAACCAATGACGGGAAAGTTTCTGTAATCAGAAAATAAGAGTTCTAATACAAATACATACGAATGCCTAATTACCAAAACGCTTTATCAGATCCTATTTTTAAAACCATCTCTCAAGCAGCAGGCGCTTTAGAGTTAGAATCCTATGTTATAGGTGGATTTGTACGTGATTATATTTTGAAACGTGGTACAGCAAAAGATATAGATATAGTTGCAGTAGGAAGTGGTATTGAGCTTGCGCAAAAAGTTTCTCAACTATTACCTAATCATCCAAAAGTTCAAGTATTTAAAACCTACGGAACTGCCATGTTAAAAAGTGGTCATACAGAAGTAGAATTTGTTGGTGCACGTAAAGAATCTTATACAAGGGATAGTCGTAATCCCATCGTGCAAAACGGCAGCTTACAAGACGATCAAAATCGTCGTGACTTTACTATAAATGCACTTGCAATACGATTGAATGATTCGCAATATGGAGAACTTATAGATCCTTTTGGAGGAATACAAGATCTTGAAAAAGGAATTATAAGAACGCCACTAGATCCTGATATCACTTATAGTGATGATCCCTTACGTATGATGCGTGCTATTCGTTTTGCGACGCAACTCAATTTCTTCATTGAGAAAGAGTCATTAGCATCCATTACTCGTAATGCAGATCGTATAAAGATTATTACTAGAGAACGTATTGTAGATGAACTTAATAAGATTATGTCAAGCCCAACACCTTCTAAAGGGTTTTTGCTTTTAGAAAAAACAGGATTATTATCATATATACTTCCTGAACTTGTTGACCTTAAAGGAATAGATGAAGTAGAAGGGCAAAAACATAAAGATAATTTTTATCATACTTTAGAAGTAGTAGATAACATCTCCCAACATACAAATGATGTCTGGTTACGTTGGGCTGCACTTCTTCATGATATAGGGAAAGCACCTACAAAGAAGTTTAGCAAAAAAGTAGGATGGACTTTTCATGGTCATGAGTTTGTAGGATCAAAGATGGTTTATAAACTTTTTAAGAGACTTAAAATGCCATTAAATGACAAAATGAAATTTGTTCAGAAATTGGTACTAATGAGTTCACGACCTATTGTCATTTCTGAAGATCATGTAACAGATAGTGCAGTACGTAGATTAGTTTTTGATGCTGGTGACCATATTGAAGACTTAATGACTTTATGCGAAGCAGATATTACGACTAAAAATCCTAAACGATTCAAAAAATATCATAACAACTTTAAAGTTGTTCGTCAAAAAATTAAAGAAGTAGAAGAACGCGATCATATCCGTAATTTTCAACCGCCAGTATCTGGAGAGGAAATCATGAAAACATTTGGTCTTACTCCTGGAAGAGAAATCGGTATTATAAAAGAAGCTATTAAAGAAGCCATCTTAGAAGGTATTATTCCTAATGAGTATGAAGCTGCTCAAACCTTTATGATTGAAAAAGGGAAAGAGATAGGACTCTCTTTAAATTAAAAAGGCTTCTAAAAACAAAAAAGCACTCATTGTACAATGAGTACTTTTTTATTGAATATCTATATAATCATCCGTTATGCGATCCATCACAATACGGTGGATTTTTTGTTAATTTACAGGTACATAAATAGGCAGTTTTAGTTTCTGTAGCTTCAAAACGCAGATTTGGTGTACTTTCTGCTTCTTTATGAGCGCCATCACAAAATGGTTGATTTTCACTATGCCCACAGGTACACCATGAGTATTTTTTTCCTGCTTCTAGTTCACATGCAATAGGAGCATCTCCTCCTCTTTTTTTATTGTCTTCCATATCTTTTTCATTTCTGTTTCTACAGAAATAGTTTTTTTAGATTAAAATATAATCTAAGATAGAAATAAAGACTTTTGGAATAATTCTAAATTATTAGTTAGTTCTCTTCGGCAACAAATAATTGAATTGTGTAATCAAGTAAAGAACCATCACCTCTATTTCCATGTCCGGGAATAACAACGCGTACATCGGGATAGGTTTCTTTTATTTTCTGAACAGTTACTGGCCACATAGAAAGATTTGCATCTTTTATATTTCCTTTACCAGCATATAAAGATTTAATCATACATCCTCCATATAATATATCTTCCCCTTTTATGTATGAAGTAATATTATCATAAGTATGTGCAGGTCCAAAATACCTATTTTCTACAATAATATCTCCAATTTTTATTTCTTGAGATGTTTCAAAGGGATATGTAATTATTACAGAATCTTTAGCCAATATGGCTGCCGTTTTATCAGATGCATATGACGGGATATTTGCTTTCGCGAAAGCGTTAATACCTCCTGAAGCATCAATATGTGCATGATTAATTATAACTCCTTTTACTGTGGCTTTTAATTCATTTTGTACAAAATCAATAAGTTGTGTTGCATTTGTATCATCAATAGGCGTATCAAACACAACAGCTTCTCCATCAGATATATACACATATCCATTACACGGGTAGTAATTAGAAGTGCCTAATTTTAAATATGAGATATATTGATAATTATTTTCTGAGAGTTTAATAATCTCAAGAGGTCTTTTATAAGAGTCTGGGTCAAAACGATTCCTCTCAAAACAAGAAGTGAAAATCAATAAAAAAATAACACTAGGAATAATACGTTTTAGAGGATACGCTTTTTTCATTTTCGTTTATTCCTTTTATTATAATTTTTATCTCCTCGTGTCTTAGGTTTCTTATATTTTTGTTTAATGGTACGCTTATAAGAGCCGCCTAAATTAACTTTTTTGTTTTTATCTTTTTTATCGTGAAAAGCAGGTCCTGGTGCATCTTCATCATTTGGGTTTCTACGATTAGGGTTATAAATCTCTTTTGCTTCTGGGCGTTCTTCTGGAGCTAATTCTTCTGATATTTCAATTGAGTCTGGTAACACTGTTTGTGGTACTTTATATTGCATTAGTTCTTCTATATTTTCTAATGCCTTTTCTTCATTAGGAGTTGTAAGTACATAAGCCGTTCCTTGACGTTGTGCACGTCCCGTCCTACCAATACGATGTAAATAGTTTTCTGGGTAATTAGGAGTATCTACATTAATCACATGAGAAATATCATCTATATCCAATCCTCTTGCCATTACATCGGTCGCTACAAGAATACGTACGACACCTTCTTCAAAATCTTTGATACTATTTAAACGGTAATTTTGAGTCTTATTAGAATGAATTACTTCACATTGCCCAGGAAAAGCTTCATCTAATCGTTTAAACAAACGGTCAGCCATCCGTTTGTCTCTTGTAAAAAGTAATGATTTTGGGTATGTATCCCCAGATGCAAGTTGATCTATCAGAAAGTTTACTTTTGTATAAAAGTTAGGAATCTTATACCCAATCTGTGTAATATTTTCTAATGGAGTACCACTTCGGGCTATAGAGATACGCTTAGGGTTTTGGAAAAAATCTGTAATCAATGCATCTACGTCATCTGTCATTGTTGCAGAAAACATAATATTTTGTCTCCGAGAAGGTAAGATGTCAAAGATATTCATCAATTGAGGTCTAAATCCTAAATCTAGCATCACATCTACTTCATCAATAACTAATTTTTGGATAGATTTTAACTGCAACACTCTACTAACTGCAAGGTCATATAGACGCCCTGGTGTGGCTACAATAATATCTTGACCTTCTGCTATTTGTTTTTTTTGAGTATTGATATTTGCTCCTCCATATACTCCTACAATTCGCGTATCTAGATAAATACATAATTTTTCTATCTCATCTACTACTTGAACAACAAGCTCTCTTGTAGGGACTAAGATAAGTACTCTTGGGTTTTCTTGACGTGAATATGCAAGACTTCGCAGAATTGGAAGTATATATGCATACGTCTTCCCTGTACCAGTTTGCGCAATTCCTACAACATCACTACCTGACATTACTGGAGAAAAAGCAAGTTCTTGAATAGAAGTAGGCTCAGAAAAACCGAGGTCTTCTAGCGCATTCCATAAAAAATTATTGAGATTTAGGTCTTTAAAAGTCATAGTATTAGAAGGCAACGGGCAAAGCTAGTAAATTTTAACAATTTCTTTGTAAGAATTTCAAACTTATCGATTTAAATATACCCAACCCACCATATCTTTAAAGTTTGGATCTCTTAATTTAAGTACCCAAAAGTATACTCCAGTAGGCGCTTCATTTCCTCCTATACCTTCATTAGGTATACCATCCCAAAAAGGCACATCATTATCTCCTTTATAAATAAGATTTCCTAATCTCGAATAGATAGTGAGTTCATAATCAAAAATATCCTTAATTCCGGTAATCTCAAATGTGTCATTAATTCCATCATTATTAGGAGAAAATCCATCTGGCACAAAGGGTGGGCAATTCTCTATGCGTACATCAAGAAGTGCAAGGTTATAGCAATCCTCATTATTAAACGTATCTGTACGGATATAAATAGTTTGAGGATTTGTAAGATTGGTATATGCAAAAGGATCTGTAATCGCATTAATTTCATTAAATGCATCATCTGCATTAAGGTAGTATCCAGTAATTGACTCATTATCAAGCAATGCTATATCTTCTTCTGCATCGCTTAAATCAAAAACTGCCATTTCATTCCCTTCATTACACATCAATAATTCTGGCAATAATTGTGGTGGATCGATTATAAGTACTTCGATATCAAAAATGCCTATATCAAAACAATCTATATTTAAAGGGTTTTCTAATCGTACGTAGATAGTTTCTGGACTTATTGTATTTTGATAATTTATAGGGTCAGCTATAGCATTTGTATTATTCTCAGCATCTTCTATCGTATTATGATACGTAATCACAAAATCACTTTGATCAAAAAGAATTGTGGTTTCTTGCGTTGTTAGATCAAAGATTAAAAAACCGTCATTACTACTATCATCACAAAGAGCTGTATCTTCTAATAGAGGTATTATAGGTTGATCAAATATTTCTATGATAAAAGAGTCTATAGTAAAACACAGTGTATCTCCTTCTTGTACAATACGTATATATATAGTTTGAGGAGATACTGTATTTGTAAAACTATCTGGATTTAAAATTGGATTTACTCCTGTCATTGCTTCTTCTACGCTAAGATGAAAAGTAACAGTGACTTGAGTTTGCGTTCCTATAGCCAGTGTTTCATTGATCGTAAGGTCAACTACCGATATTCCATCATTACCTTGATCATCACAAATAATAAAGTCTTCTAATTCATTTGCAATGATTGGCACATCTTCTACAATAATTTCAAATTCAGCAATATCAAAACAATCAGCGGCTAATGTATTTGTAAGTCGTACATATATTGTTTGAGGATTTGATATATTCTGATATACTGTAGGATTTGTAATAGGATTTGTTAGATTTTCTGCATCTATAAGTGTTGTATGATATGATATAGCGACATTAGTCTGTCCATTTATAACAATTGCATTTTGTGATCCTAAATCAAATGTTGCAAAACCGTCATTGCTTATATCATCACATACTTCTATATCATCTAGTTCAGGAATTGTAGGTTGTACTTCTACTCGTAACATAAAAGATTCTATACGGACACACAAAGGGTCTATTTCCAAACTAAATCGCACAAAAATTTCTTGTGGATTTATGGTATTATCAAATGCATCTGGATTTACGATAGGATTATTTCCTGTCAAAGCATCTGCTTGTGTAAGATGATAACTTACTATAATTCCTGTTTGACCTCCAAGAGCAAGATCACCATTTACCGTAAGATCAAACGTCGCTATTTCATCATTAGTCACATCATCACATACAACAAGATTTTCTAATGGTATTATAATATCAATTGAAGTCAGGTTTACTGTAATCTCTAAAGATTCATTATTTATTTCATTAGTTTCAGTTACTATACCCGTTCCAGTTCCATTGTCATCTACTACAGCTATTAGCGTAAAAATATCTGGAATTCCAATAGGAATTGTAATCACAGTTGATCCTGTAATAGATTCATTTGGCAAAACTTCAACTGTGGTTGCAGTTGTCCCTGTAAGAGTTCCATTTGCATAAAAAGCAATTGGAGTTCCTACTGGTAAAGGATCTGTCCCTAAATTTGAAACTGTATAAGATACTTCTACATCTCTACTACCACAAGTAACGACAGTATTCTCGATACTTATAATACCATCAGGAAGTTGACTATTTAATACCGTAATGATATTATTAATCATCACAAAATCTTGCCCTGAAGTAAGCATGATCGTTGCAGATGTATCTCCTATATTGATATTATTTTCAATATTATAAAAATCAATATCCATATTATATAGATCATCTTGTCCTGTAAAACTATTGGTCCCATTAAATTGATTATCGGCAGGATTCAAGGGTGGATTACTTAATATATTTCCATTAATAGAAAGTGTTTCATTTACTGAAATCCCCACATCTCCTTCCCAGGCAACAAAACCTATACGCGCATTTTCGTTATCAAGTACATTAAGGTTTTCAAGTTCAATAGTTAATTCATTATTAAATTGAGATACATTTTCTAATCCATCAAAAACATTGACAAGATTTAGAGGAAGATCTGGGTCTTCAAAAATGACAGTAATTGCCCAACCAGCAAAATTGGTCCCAGTAGGGCAAAATGAAGGTATGGTATCAATAAGGTCCAATTCGCTAAAAGTATACTCACCAGAGCCTGTATTTTGAACAATTGCAGTTATGTCTATAAACCCTGCAAAAAACACACGGTCATCATCTATTTGATCTGCAAATGTACGCTCAGCTGTAAGTGGAATTCCATTAAGGGCTATATCAAAATCCCCTGTTCCAGAACCTGCCCAATATAAATAAGCTGCTTCGACAGTTTGATCTGCTTCTAAAGTAAGTGTAGCACTGCTTTCGGTAAGAATTTCGCAAGGAGCTCCTCCTCCATTCTCATCTGTATTGAGTGTATTTCCTATAGCAGTATAATCAAAGCGTCCTGCAAAGACAGTAAACTGTTCAATCTCCTGCGCTATAGCAGAAGAAGACATTAAAAGGAATAGTAGGATTTTTAAGTAGTCTTTTCGCATAACTATGAGTTATCCTATAAATGTACCATTTCTTTTTTTGATACGCTATATCAAAACATCCTCAATTAAAAACCCTATATAATTTAAAAAGGCGCCCTTCTAAGAACGCCTCCTTTAGATACATATATAATTATTGCTTTTATCTTTTGATAATCTTCTTGGTAATACTTCCTCGAGTTGTTATTATTTTTAAAAAATATACTCCTGTTGAATATCCTGAAATATCTATTGTTGTTTCTCTAGTTGTTTCTAATTTTTTACCTGATAAAGAATATAAAATTATTTGTGATACTCTTATTGTTTCTGGTATTTCAATGGATACTATATCAACAACAGGATTTGGAAAAACACTAACATCATCAATACTATTAAAATTATCAACAGACAATACTTCTACTACCGTTGTGACAACTGTATTGGTAACAATAGGAGCATTAAAATCAAAAAAGATATTTGCTGTATTAGAAACACTACTCCCTAATTCTAAGTCATCTTTAGTACGTATTTGAAAAGCTACAAATCCATTACTACCTTCTTCGTCAACCTCTATAGATGGTAAATTAATATCATCATAAATAAAAGAAACATTATTGCCGTCTGTAATTTCCAGTTGATAATCATGACTTGAGGAGAGTACTCTAAAGCTATCTAACTCTAAATTATCATCTAACACATCGTCCACTCTTACATTTATAGCATCGGCAGTTCCAATATTTTGAAAACGAACTAAATAATTTAAATACTCTCCTACTTGTTCTTCAAGAATTTCTGAACCTTCATTCACCATCTTATCATTAGGATCTTGAGAGTTTACATATACTGCAATAAGACGATTTATATTATCCTGCGGTGTTTCGTCGGAAACAATTGGATCAATCGTGGCTATAAAATCTATTAAATCATCAGATTCATTTATTGGTGGTTGTAGTGAATTAATTGTAAAATTAATAAACTGTGAAGAAAAAGGGTTTATATCAGTGAGTGTCCACAGCACTTCATCTTCATTTACCATACCCTCTACAGGAGTAGAAGAAAGGTAGGTTACTCTTGAGGTATCTAATGTTAAAGTTACTATACCATCTGTTATTTGTGTTCCTAAATTTTCAACAACCAGCTGAAAATTTGTATCAAAACCAGGGCGTAATTCTTCTAATTGTAAGATCGTTATTTTTAAATCATCTGCTGGTGTGATCACTTCTACACAAAAATCTATTTGAGTTCCCTCTCCATTACCACTAAAAACGGTTTCGACTGTATCTGGAGAAACTGATAAATTAGAGGGAATGTTTGACGTCACAACTCTTGTCGTGTAAGTACCTTGACCTCCTACAAATAAAGTATAATTTCCATTTTGATCTGAATGTGTACTTACTGTATTAGTATCACTGTTAGTTACTTCAATGAGTACTGATGACATATCAAAATCACTAGTATCACAACCGTCACCTTGTATATCATACTGTATATTACCTGTAATTTGATTTAAGGTAGTTGAGCAAGAATCATAAACACTATCAAATGAAGCGCAAGTAGAATTGTTTCCAAAAATAAGCGCATCACCCCCAGCATCGCATCCACAATTAAATAAAGTACAAATACTTATTATACTACAATTAGATAATAATGGATTATCTGTAATAATAGGATTAAAGCCGTCTGGTGCAAACTCAGAAAAGGGAACAAATTCAATAGCAGATATATCTGTTAGCATATCATTATTACTCAAAGTTAATGCTCTCAGCATACTAATATTCTGTAAACCATCTAGGTTTGTTAATAAATCTATATTGGTGATACTTACTCTGACCAGACCTGTAAGCCCTATAAGCCCATCTAATGAAGTAAGGTTACTGTTATCCTCAATAATTAAACCTCGTTGCAAATCTCCATCAGTAATCTGAAGTACACTGCCTAACCCAGAAAGACTCTCCAGATTTTCATTTGAATCTATACGTAAAGTTCCAACATCAGTAAGTGACTCCAATCCCGTAAGGTCAATAAGGCTTTGATTATTCTGCACTATGAAAAGATCACTTACCTCTTGAAGATTATTAAGCCCCGTAAAATTAATAAGGTTTTCATTATTCCTAATCCGAATGCCTCCAGTAAAAGTAAAATTGTCTTCTGGTTCTGGTATTTCTGTCAAATTTTCTAAGCCTACGAAATTGATGAGATTCTGATTATTCTCAATTGTAAATGTTATACCCAAACCTGTAAGATTATTTAATCCTGTAAAATCCTGTATATTAGTATTTACAATAGTCAAAAAACCATTTATATATTCTATTTGACTAAGTCCATTAAGATTTGTAATATCTTCTCCTATTATCAGTAGTTCAAATATATCACTACCATTACAATCTGGATAATTCGTAGCGAAAGCATCTATTTCAGCTTGTGTGTCCAATGTCAATACAACAGGGCACTGTCCAAAACTTAAAAACGGTATAAATATTAATAAGAGAATAAAGTAATTTATCTTCATTACGTATGATTGGTTTTAAAAGTTCTATCTAAATATCATTTGACAACCATAAAGTTATATATAGATCAAAAAATGATTTATTAAATATAGTAAAGAAAGAGTCAAAGTATATATATATTGGCTCTTTTTTTATAGGTATGTTCCAGTATACGCTTTCGCGAAAGCGTATAAAACTATAAATCGCGTTTTTTCAATAATGCAAATGATGAATAGATAAATATAAAAATCCATACAGATACAATTAATACCTCATACCAATGTACTGCATAATCTATTTCTAGATCTGCATTTAATTGACTAGCGGCAGTTTGCACAAAGTTTAATCGTTCAAAAGGGCGATCTATTAAATTACTCATAGACCAAAGTGGAAAAAATTGACTTACGTTATCTGCTATATCTGTGCCTTTAAAAAATTGCCATTTAAATAAAGCATACACTATATTTTCTAAAATCCACCAAATAAATAAAAATCCAAGTGCAAAAGCAGATCGTTTTACTAAAACTCCTAAGAATAAGCAGAAAGAAAAGAACGCAGTTAGCTTTAAAAAGTAAGCAACTATAAATTCTGTATCCTGAATAACAATACTAAATTCGTTAAAATCAGAAAAAGAATACCCTAAAATAAGTGTCATTACTAAAATGAAGACTGTGGATATAAGAGCAAAAAAACTAACAGTTATAAATTTACTAAGTATAAATTCTCCTTTACTTAAACCATCTATAAGGTTTTGTTTTAAGGTTCTATTACTATATTCATTTGCAACCATAGATACAATGACGACGGCTAAAAAGAATTTTAGTGTTGCGGCTATATAGGTATTAAAATGCCAGATAAATGGGAAATTAAAAATCCCTTGATCTGCAATACGCACTTTTATATCTCCTATATTAAATTCTATAGAGACAATAAGAGCTATAAATAAAAGGATCACAAAATAAGCAATGGTAAGTACTTTGGCTGATTTATTATACTTCAGTTTTTGAAATTCTATATTGAGTAGTCGTAACATGGCGGTTTAATT
>CAYYSK010000054.1:9447-16131 GCA_964474345.1 uncultured Flavobacteriaceae bacterium | reverse complement strand
GTGCTGGTCCTGTACAAGAGAATGAAACTATAATAAGTGTCAATGCCATAAAGAAAACTCCTAAGAGTCCTCCTCCACTAGAAGCTTTATCTGCTTTACTAGCCCAACTATTAGGAATATTTATTTCAAAAGCTCCTAAAAAAGATATCGCAAAAACAACAAATACTAAAAAGAAGAAAATATTTAAATAAACATTTGTGGAAATGGCATTAAAAATATTTGGATTTAAAGATTCAAAAAGATGAAAAGGTAGGCTAATTAGCACATAGATAGCAACAATACAGAAACCATAAAATAAAGCATTAAATTTTCCTTTAGATTTATTTTCATTTTGTTTTATAAAAAAACTAATCGTCATAGGGATCATAGGAAATACACAAGGTGTAAATGTTACTAATAAACCTGCTAATAAAGTTCCCAAAAAAATAAGCCAGTAGCTTTTCTTTTCTCCACTCCCTTCTATACTACTCTCTTGATCATCTTTTACCTTTGTAGGAGGGCCCTTATTTTCATCAGTTTTTATAATTCCCCCGTATGATTCAAAATCATTATAGTTTGCAAATACTTTTACTTCTTCTTCTTTCAAGTCGTGTACAACATAAAACTCTTGTCGGATACACACTTCTTTGCATACTTGATATGTAATAATAGACTTAACTACAGGTAATTCTGTAGTAACCTTTTGTGATAATTTAGGTGTCTTTCCGACATACTTTATAACATCTTCTTCAAAAATCTCATCAAAAGCAGTTTTAGTTTCACTCTCTATTACTTTTCCATCAAGATCTAGACCTTTTCCTTTTTCTATAAACTCTAATTTAAGCGGTAATCCAGCAGGTGTATCTTGAGCATAGATATACCATCCATCTTCTACAACAGCATTAAAATTTAATACATACTCTGTATTTGATGTTTTTTCTATATTACCAGACCATTTTACAGGGTCATATTTTTGATCTCCTCCAAAATTTGATGTGCCATTAAAAACAACATCTTGACTTTTAATCTCATCACCCCTCTTCGTTGCTTCTCCATATGCTTCAAAAGCAGTATAATTTGTAAATGATTTTACACTATTTTTAATCAAGTCATGAACAACATAAAATTCTTGATTAATACAGACACCATTTTCAATACAGCTCTGATGCTTTACAATAGATTTTATAAAAGGAGTAGCAATATCAGTAAGCTTTATCTTTTGAGAGAGACGCGCTTTATTTTCCCAAAAAACCTCATCTACTTCAAATATCTCACTATACTCTCGATGTGTTTCACTTTCTTTTGCGACTCCATCTAATTTATAGGTAGCATCATTTTCAGGTAAAAATTCAAAATGTAGAGGAATAGGTCCGTCCTCGGGTGTAAACTGACTATATACATGCCATGTCGCTTTAATCTTTGCATCATAATGTAATATGTATTCTGTATCAGATATTTTTTCTACTTCACCAAACCATTTTACTGGATCGTATTTCTTACCACTACCAAATTCTTGACCTCCTCCAAAGCCTTGAGCAGTAGTAACAGTTATCGTTAAAATAAGTAGTGTAAGTATATTAAGCGTCTTGCGCATCATACGAGTATGTTATTTTTATAATTTGCACTGTGTCTTTAGTTACAGTATATCTCTTATCAGCTCTATGTCCAATAACCCAAATAATATCGTTATTAGTACATAATAACCATATATTTTCTTTGGCTACCAAAGATAGCTTTTCATCTTTAAAAAACTTGCTCAATTTCTTTTTCCCTTGCATTCCTGAAGGGTAGAAAAAATCACCTTCTTTCCAACGTCTTATTGTCAAAGGGAAATCTATTTTTGAAACATCTACATATATCTCAGTATTTAAGGCAGTTACAATACCTTCTACTTTATTAAAAGACAAAGTTCCAAAATCTCCTTGATGTTGTTTTACTTCTTTAGAAATTAAAAAAGAAGTCGTTTTATTTTCAATTTCTTTACTATACGTATATAATTGTAATGTCGTCCGGTTTTTTAATAATCGATGTGTATTTGAAAATAATTGTTTACCAGATTGAGCATCTAATAAATGATATACATCTTCCCAAGAAGAAAAACCGTATTCTTTATACAATACATAAAGGACTGCTTTTGGATCAGGATGCTCCATTAACTTTGGAATATCTACGCAAATAGCTCTTGGCCCTATAAGGCTATCTAATGGATAGAAGTATCGATTTTTTAGTTCTTGTGTATATGCCTCTAGTAAACGTGCAGACTGTTGTACATGTGTTACAGTCTTTTCAACACTACGTAATATATCTGGTCGTATTTTTTCCAATTCGGGAATCACATGATGCCGTATCGCATTACGTACATATGCATCAGAAGCATTACTACTATCTTCTCGCCAAGTAATTCCTTGTGCTTTTGCATACTCATAAATATGCTTTCGCGAAAACGGCAACAACAACCTCAATACATTTCCTGAAATAGCAGGAATAGCCGTAAGACCATCAAGCCCAGTACCACGGGACATATTAATAAGGAAAGTTTCTAGATTATCATTACTATGATGTGCCGTAAGGATGTATTCAAAATTTTCTAAAGCCGAAAGTTCTTTAAACCATTCATATCTCAAATCACGAGCAGCCATTTGGGTAGAAACTGTATGTTTTTTTGCGTAAGCGGTAGTATCAAAGCCTTTTTTAAAAAAAGGAACACCTACTATTTTAGCCTGTTCTTCTACAAATGTAGCGTCTCCATCACTTTCTTTTCCTCTTAGATTAAAATTACAATGTGCAACACTCACCTGTAAATCAGAAGCTACGCATAAATGCAATAATACGATACTGTCTAGCCCTCCACTTACAGTTACTAATAAACGAGTATGTTGTTGTATAAAAGGAAAATGTTGTTTAAGATGAGATTGAAACGCATTAAGAAGCATACCTAAGAAACTTATACTCTACCTTTAAGAGCATTAAATACCCAAGCAATTGCAAAAAAACCAATTCCTACTGCTGCAAAACCCCAACCTGCAATTTCGTTATAACGAAAAGCTCCTAGACCAATAAGCAGTAGTCCTACTAAAACCATAATAAAAGTTGCCCAAGCGAGCACTGTGTTCTTATTCATTCCCATATTTTAAATTTAGATTGCTAAGTAATTTTAAAAACGATTGGTTTAGCAAGGGACGAATTACAAATATCGACTAAATTTGATAAATTCAACAAAGAGAAACCTAGAAGCTTTTCGTAAATTCGAACATTATTTGAGAATTGTATTTTTATTTACATAAATAACAACACTCTTAATACTATCATTTTTCAACACGCTAAAACAAAAAATAGCACATTTCACCTATGGATTTAAAATTCAATAAAAACGAAGACCACAATAAACTCTTACTTTCTGACTTACGTACAAAACTCTCAAAAGTAAAATTAGGCGGTGGTCAAAAACGTATTGAAAAACATCACTCTAAAGGAAAGCTTACAGCTAGAGAACGTATAGATTATCTCGTAGACGATCCAAAAAAATGTATTGAGATTGGTGCATTTGCAGGAGAAGGCATGTATGAAGAACATGGTGGATGTCCTAGCGGAGGTGTTGTTATTAAAATAGGATATGTATCAAATAAACAATGTATTATTGTTGCTAATGACGCTACTGTAAAAGCTGGTGCATGGTTTCCTATTACTGGAAAGAAAAATTTAAGGGCACAAGAAATATCAATAGAAAACAAACTCCCAATCATATATTTGGTAGATAGCGCAGGGGTATACTTACCTATGCAAGACGAGATCTTTCCAGACAAAGAACATTTTGGACGTATTTTTAGAAATAATGCTGTAATGAGCAGTATGGGTATTACACAAATTTCTGCAGTTATGGGAAGTTGCGTCGCGGGAGGAGCTTATTTACCTATTATGAGTGATGAAGCATTAATTGTAGATAAAACTGGTAGTATTTTCCTTGCAGGAAGTTACCTTGTAAAAGCAGCTATAGGTGAAAGTATTGACAATGAAACATTAGGCGGAGCAACTACACATTGTGAAATAAGCGGTGTTACAGATTATAAATCAAAAGATGATAAAGATGCCTTAGATACTATTAAGAAATTAATGGATAAGATAGGGGATTATACAAAGGCTGGTTATAACCGTACAGAAGCTGCATTACCAAAAGAAAATCCAGAAGAGATGTTTGGTATTCTTCCAGCATCAAGAGCAGATCAATACGATATGCGTGAGATTATAAAACGTATTGTAGATCATTCTGAATTTGATGAATATAAAAAAGGATATGGACAAAGTATTCTTACTGGATACGCTCGTATAGATGGATGGGCAATAGGTATTGTTGCAAATCAACGTAAACTTGTCAAAACTAAAAAAGGAGAAATGCAATTTGGAGGTGTTATATACTCTGATAGTGCAGACAAAGCAACACGTTTTATAGCAAATTGTAATCAGAAAAAAATTCCGTTGGTGTTCTTACAAGATGTTACTGGTTTTATGGTGGGCAGTAAAAGTGAGCATGGAGGAATTATAAAAGATGGCGCAAAGATGGTAAATGCTGTATCAAATAGTGTAGTTCCAAAATTTACAATCGTTATAGGAAATTCTTATGGCGCTGGAAATTATGCCATGTGTGGTAAAGCATATGACCCTAGATTAATTGCAGCTTGGCCTAGTGCTGAACTTGCTGTGATGAGTGGTAATTCTGCTGCAAAAGTATTATTGCAAATAGAAAAAGCGTCTCTTAAAAAACAAGGAAAAGAGATTACTCCAGAAGTAGAAAAAGAATTATATGATAAGATTAAAGCACGTTATGACGAGCAAATATCGCCGTATTATGCTGCTTCACGCATTTGGACAGATGCTGTTATAGATCCTAGAGATACTAGAAAATGGATTTCAATGGGAATAGAAGCTGCAGATCATGCTCCTATAGAAAAACCTTTTAACCTTGGTGTAATTCAGGTTTAATGTTTTATACGCTTTCGCGAAAGCGTATAATTAAAAATCGCATACTAAAACCGTAACTTACAAGTTTTAGTTTAGAAAAGGTTTATATACATTAGCAAACTATGAGAAAAAGGGGGATACCAATATATCTTTTATGTTTTTTAACGACAATCATATGTTATAGTCAACAGGATATTCCTAAAGAATATTTTAAAAATCCATTAGAGATTCCACTTGTGATGGCAGGTACTTTTGGTGAATTACGCAGTAATCATTTTCATAGTGGACTAGACATAAAAACACAGCGTAAAGAAGGGATTAATGTATATGCTTCTGCATCTGGCACTATAAGTCGTATCAAAATCTCTCACTATGGCTATGGAAAAGCCCTATATATTCAACATCCTAATGGATACACTACAGTATATGCACATCTCAAAAAATTTAGTCCAGAAATAGAAGCCTATATTAAAGCAAAACAATATAAGAAGGAAAACTATCAAATCGAAGTATTTCCTACTTCTGGCACACTCACTGTTAATCAAGGAGATCTTATTGCTTATAGCGGAAACACAGGTAGTAGTAGTGGTCCTCACTTACATTATGAGATCAGAGATGCCAATGCGAGGCCTATGAATCCTTTTCTATTTGGAATCAATGTGAATGATCATAAATCACCCGTAGTTACAAAAATACTTGTATACCCGCTAGATGAAAATTCATATATAAATAGCTCTCAAAAACCCGTAGAGCTTCGATTAATAATGCAAAAAGACAGTAGTTATATAACTGAAAAAATAAAAGCTCAAGGTAGAATAGGTTTTGGAATAAGTACTATTGATAAGCAAGATGGAGCCAATAATAAAAATGGGATTTATCAGATAAGAACTACTGTTAACGGAGAAGAAAACTTCGTATTAACAATGGATAAGTTTTCATTTGCAGAAACAAGATATCTTAATAGAATGATAGATTATGCTCGATTTATTAAAAATAAAAATCGTGTTCAAAAATTATTCGTAGAAAAAAACAATCCATTAAGTATTTATGATCAGGTAATAGATCAGGGGGAACTTACGATTATTGATAGCTTATCCTATCAATATAAAATTGAGATAAAAGATTATGCGGGCAATAATACTCATATTAACATACCAATTATAGGAAAAACAGATACGTTGGCAAAACCTGTAGAACAAATAATTACAGATCATTTTGCGTATTCTAATCAAAATTACAGCTTCTCCGATGGCAAGTTTGACATTTATATCCCTAAAGGAGCATTATATGATGATACATTCCTAGATATCAGTGTAAATTCAGATACAATTATATTCCATAATGAAGAAACGCCTTTACATAAAAATGCTACAATTAGTTATGATTTATCTGGCTATACTGGAAAGGATAGAGAAAAACTTTATCTAGGAATTCTTAATCATAAGAATGAAGTATATTATACAAATACCCGAATCAAAGATAATAAGCTTAGAGCATCTACTCGGAAATTTGGCACATACTCATTAGGAATGGATAAAACCCCTCCAGTCATTACTCCTAAAAATGTAGCAAAAGGAAAGTGGATGTCTAAATATCGCTATCTCAAATTTAAAATAGAAGATAAAAAAAGCGGTATAAAGAATTATAGAGCTACTGTAAATGGAAAATTTATACTAATGGAGTATGATTATAAAACAAAAACAGTAACACACGATTTTAATGATAATGTCGTTACAGATACAGAAAACA
>CAYYSK010000054.1:0-9437 GCA_964474345.1 uncultured Flavobacteriaceae bacterium | reverse complement strand
CATTTGAAACAACATTTTTTAGAAAAAAATAATCTCTTGAAAAAAAGATACTACCTACCAGTACTTGCATTCCTATTTTGTTTGACAACAGTTTACAGTCAGACTGCAACCATAAGAGGAATTCTATTAGACGAAAATCAAACACCTGTTCCTGGCGCTAATATTTCTTATAATAATAATGGAGAGATTACCAATGGAAATGGTTTTTTCATAATTGAAATACCCGCAAATCAAGAAGTGACTGTCACTTTTTCTTATGTAGGATTCAAGGATATTACACAAACATTCAATTTATTACCTAATGCTGATATTGAGTATCATCCTGTTTTTAAAACAGATATAGAGCAATTAGGAGAAACTATTATCACGTCAAACAGGAGAAGAGAACGTGAACAAGGAGTAGTTACATTATCGCCAGATGCGATTCGTAAATTTGGTGGAGCACAACCTGGAGTAGAAAATTTACTTAAATCTCTTCCAAGTGCTAGTGGTACTAATGAATTAAGTACCAATTATAATGTGCGTGGAGGAAACTTTGATGACAATTTAGTATATGTAAATGAGATTGAAGTATATCGCCCTTTCTTAATACGTTCTGGACAACAAGAAGGTTTTAGTTTTGTGAACAGTGACCTTACACAAAGTGTTTCCTTCAGTGCTGGAGGATTCCAAGCTAAATATGGAGATAAACTAGCTTCCGTACTTGATATTTCGTATAGAAGACCTGTTGGATTTGGAGCAAGTTTAAATGCAAGTCTTTTAGGAGCTACTGCTTCCGTTGAGGGTGTTTCTAAAGACGGAAGACTTACAGCTATAGGAGGTTTTAGATATCGTAATAATGGCTTACTTGTATCTTCTAGACAAACAGAAAGTAATATCAATCCGATTTTTGCCGATGCGCAAACATTTATTACGTATAAATTCTCAAAGAAATTTCAACTTGATTTCTTAGGAAACATCGCAATTAACGACTATGATTTTGAGCCTCTAAATCGTCAAACTAATTTTGGTACATTAACAGATCCAGTTACTTTATTGATAGTATTTGATGGTCAAGAAGAAGATAAATATGAAACTTATTTTGGAGCTTTAAAAGCTACACATACTGTAAATGAAAATCTAACTTTAAAACTTATAGGATCTGCATATCAAAGTCAAGAGCAAGAGTTTTTTGATATTTTAGCTCAATACCGTCTTGGTACTCCAGATAATAATATTGGAAGTGAAGATTTAGGAGAAGTTGAATTTACACAAGCTGCAGGAGGGCAATTAAGAAGTGCTCGTAACCTTTTAGATGCTCTATTTATAAATCTAGAACACAAAGGAACTTATGCAAAAGATGAAGATCAAATAGATTGGGGTATAAAGTATACACACGAAGATATACGAGATCAATTACGCGAATTTGAAATTATTGATTCGGCAGGGTTTTCTGTACGTCCATTTATTCCTGACTTTACAAATGACCAACCATTTAACCCTTTTGATGGTCCTATAGAACCTTTTACAAGTATACGAGCGAGAAACAATGTACAAATAGATCGTGTTTCTGGTTATGCGCAATATACTAAACGTACAGATTGGGGAGATAATGAAGTATCCTTCAATGTAGGTGTACGTGCTCATCAATGGACTGTTAGTGGAGAAGGAATAGAAAATTCTTCTCAAGCTGTTTTTAGTCCAAGAGCTCAGTTTAGTATAAAACCCGAATGGAATGAAGACATGATCTTTAGGCTTTCTGGAGGTGTATACCAACAACCTCCTTTATATAGAGAACTTCGTAATGCTGTAGGCGAGGTTGTGCCAGATGTAAAAGCGCAAAAATCTATTCATGCCGTTGTTGGTCATGATTGGAGTTTTAATATGTGGGGAGGAAAATTTAAATGGGTAAATGAAGCTTTCTATAAAGATCTTACAGATGTAAATACATTTACATTAGAAAATGTACGTATACGCTATAGAGCAAATAATAATGCGACAGCACGCATCTATGGATTTGAATCTAGACTAAATGGAGAATTTGTTCCTGGAACAGATAGTTGGATTAGCGTTGGATTACTTCGCGCCGAAGAAAATCCTGATAATAGAGGGTTTATAGCAAGACCAACTGATCAACGATTTAAAGCAGCCTTCCTTTTCCAAGATTATATCCCCACAGTTCCTAGTGCTAGATTATATCTTAATATGGTATATCAAACAGGGCTACCAGGAGGAACACCTAGTTCTGTAGACCCATTTGACTTTGAAGATTTACCAAGATTACGAGATTTCTTTAGAGCAGATTTAGGGGTTTCTTATGTCTTTGCAGATGATAAAAAACAATTCAGTAAAGGTCATTGGTTACACCCGTTTAAAGAATTAACAGCAGGATTTGAAATCTACAATATCTTTGACAGATTAAATTCTATAACAAATACTTTTGTACGTGATGCAAATTCTGGACAACAATTTGCAGTTCCTAATTTCTTAACGCCAAGAGTATTTAACGTAAGAGTATCTATGAAGTTATAGATGTAATTTTTTACTCATTGCAATAAATTCAAAGTATTCCTTCCCTATTGTAAAATCATGGTCTCCCACATATGCAAATCCATTCTTCTTATAGAAGTTGATGGCGCGTTTATTACTATGAAGTACAGATAGCCATATCGTATCATACCCTAATTCTTTAGCCTTTGTAAAAAGTTGAGTTTGTAATTTAAGTCCAATTTTAAGTGACAAAAAATCCTTTAGGACATAAATTTTCTGAAGTTGACAAACGTTCTTTGAGCTAATAAATGTTGAAGAAGAGTCTAATTTTAGTTTTGCATATCCTACAGGTAATCTATTTACAAACGCAATCCAAAAAACAGTATTCTCTTTATGTATACTACTTTCAATTTTATCAACTGAAAAAGTAGTCTTAAAATAATGCAATAAATCTTCTTTATCTCTAAAGAGATGTCCAAAAGTTTCTGTAAAAGTTATTCGTGCAAGAAGAGAGACCACACTGGCATCTTCTTTAGTAGCTATCCTTATTTCAGTACTATTCATAGGATTTTTATCCATAAGTAATCATAGTAACAAAAAAATAAAATATTTTAATTAAGCTAGAATGTTTTCGCTTTCTATATATTCTTTAAGTACTCCAATCACAAAATCTACCTCTTCTTTTTTATTATAAATAGAAAATGAAAAGCGTAAACTCGGTTTTTTAAAATCTTCATCATTTAATACCTCTCTAAGTACATGAGAACCTTGTACACTTCCGCTTTGACAGGCACTTCCTTTTGAACAAGCAATTCCTTTCATATCAAGTTGAAAAAGGAGTAATACTGCTTTCTCTGGAGTAATCGGCAAGCACACATTAAGTAATGTATACGTACTCTTATCTAGATTACTACAATTACCATTAAATTTTACGCTTGGTATTTCTTCTCGTAATCTTTCTGCAAAATACGTTTTAATACCTTTTACATATTCACGTTCCTGTTCAAGGTTTTCATAGGATCTGATCAATGCTTCTTCAAGGCCAATAATATTATGTACAGCCTCTGTACCTGCTCTTAAACCACGTTCTTGCGATCCTCCAAAAATTAACGGTTTTAAACCACTATTTTTACGTACAAATGCAAATCCTACTCCTTTAGGGCCATGAAATTTATGTGCCGCAGCGGCTATAAAGTCTACCGGGATTTCTTGTAAATCCAATTCATAATGCCCTACACTTTGCACCATATCAGAATGTACAAGTGCTCCATAAGATTTACATAATGTTGCTATTTCCTTAATATCGATCATATTACCGATCTCATTATTGACATGCATTAAACTTACTAATGTTTTTGTATCACTTTCGTTGAGTAATTCTTCCAGATGTTTTTCATCTGGAGTACCACATTCTTTGAGGTTTACAAACTGTAAATCAATTTTATGACAAGTAGAAACTTCTTCGGCTGCATGAAGCACCGCGTGGTGTTCAATACGTGATGTGATGATCCGCCTCACTCCAAGATCACGTACGGCACTGTTAATTACCAAATTATCTGCTTCTGTACCTCCTGAAGTAAATACAATTTCTCCAGCAGTTACATTAAATAGCTCTGCAATACGCTTGCGAGCTGTTTCTAATTGACTCTTAGCAGTACGTCCAAAAGCGTGTGTAGATGAAGGATTCCCTGGTATTTCTCTCATCACTTCTGTCATACGATCTACAACTTCTGTTCGCATTTGGGTAGTAGCAGCGTTATCAAAATAAATAGGATTCATGATAGACGTAGTTTTATTATAAAACAAATGTAAAGGAAATAAAATAACTTTTCATAAACGTTTTATTCTTCCCTTTCTACTTATTTTTGTTTTAAAATTCATTTTAATGAAAAAGCTATTAAGTGTGATCTTAGCGATCTCTTGTTTTGCATCTTGTGATGATGGTGATATTATTGTAACTTCTTTTGATTTTGGAGAACAATCATTAGTACGATGTGAAGATTTTCAATCTCAATTTGTGTTTTTTAAAATAAATCCAGATAATAATGAGAGTATTGCATTAGCATTTACATCTACTGAAGATATATTTGGGCCTGGTAATGGTTCAGAAGAAAGTAGAGAAGTTACTATACAGTTAAGCGGTAATGACAATATAACATACAGAAGGTTTGATGATACTGTAACAAATGATTATTTCTGTAATCCTATTCCTCCAGCCACCCCACTTGTTGTTGAAGAATTCATAAGCAATGATGGAGACATTACTATTTTCACAGTAGGTATACTAGCTGATAATGACGGAATACCTTCTGATCTTGAAGGCCCTGTATTTAATCCAGATAATTCTTTAAATATTGAAGCATCACAGGATACTGATGGTGATGGAATTCCTGATGTCATTGATTCTGATGATGATGGAGATAATGTACCTACTAGAGAAGAAAGAGTTGTGATAGTTGATGGGGTGATTGATGTAACATTATCACGTGACATGGATGGAGACGGGGTTTTAGATTATTTGGATAATGACGATGACGGAGACGGAGTCTTAACAATTAATGAAAGTACTACAATTAACCCTGATACTGGCCTGATAGATCTTGACCCTACCAATGATAATTCTGACCCTACAGATCCAACTTTAGATGATTACCTCAATAGTACCGTCACAAACTCCATAGAAGTAAATGAGTATCTTCCTCACAATTATTTTCTCAATGATATCATCATTACAATCAATACGCAAAACTTAGACTTTAGAAATCAAAACGGGGATGAAGTTATAAGAGATATTCGTAATGTCCCTTTTGGACAACTTACTGGCACTCCTCCAGCAGAGATTATAGTAACACCAGAATTTTAATTGGCGCCGCCAAAAGGTTTAATACCCCGAGACTTGTCTCGAAATTAAAATTCAGTTTCGTATAAATGCCTCGTGGGCTTGCCCCGAGGTAGTTTACTTTTTAGAAAATTACATACCTCTTTGTGCATTTTGATACATGTAAATTTCTGTAGCTCCAGCACCATATTTTTGATAATCTGCATCATAATATTTGATGTTTTCATATTTTCTAAAAAGATGATATAATTCTTCTTTGAGAACTCCTTGCCCTACACCATGGATAAAAACAACTTTAGGAATACGTTTTGAAATTGCAAAACGTAATTGACGTTCTGCTGTATCTATTTGAAGAGTAAGTATCTCATAATTAGTCAAATTCTTATATGATTTTGTAAGTTGATGGATATGTAAATCAACTTCCATAGGTGGTAAATTACGTTCTTTAGGCTTTACTCGAATAGATTTACGTTTTGAGTGTTCTTCTTTTAGTTGTCCAGTTTGATAAGGGATATTTGTAAGTTGATCTTTAATTTTGCTACTTATTGAGGGGACAATTTCGCTTTCGCGAAAGCGAATCACAAAACCTTCAGAAGTTTCGATAGTGACAAATGGTGAGTCTATTGCTACAATAATCCCTTCAAGGTCATCATCTAATACCTGAATTGATTGTCCTAATGTAAAATTATTGTCCAAAAATTGTGTTTTTGAACGGTAAAAATATGCAAACTGTCGAAAAACATACTCAAAACTATAGAAAATAGTACGTTTTTTGCTAAAAAAAGCCTAAATTCGCTATTGAGTTTTAAAGTAAATATTATGAAGAACCTACTTTTTGTAGCACTAACTGCCCTCAGTGTTACAGCAAATGCTCAGTTATTCGTACAACCTACGTCTACTGAAGCCTCGTACATTTATGTTAATGATACTTTTATCTATGTTGATGAAGATGTAGAATTAAATTCTAATTCTTCTGCCGCTATAGTATCACAACGAAACATTCCAAACATTGTATTAAGAAACGGCTCCCAATTACTTCAAGGTAATGGTACCGATCAACTTAGTAAAGGAACTGGAGATGTTTCTGTATATCAAGAAGGAACTACAAATCAATGGGACTATAACTTATGGGCATCGCCTGTAGGTGTTGCCGTTAATGATGATGGTTCTGTAAGAGCTGACGGTAATGGTATATTTGCTTTTAGAGATAATACAACAAGTTCTGTTTCTGTGCCACAACGAGTATTTTATGTTCCATCTGTAGGAGGAGCAGGTGTTGAGGTAAATAGTAATCCTGCATTAATAAATCCTTCCTTCGATGGATCTGCAGCACCTAATCTTTTAAGTATTGCTTCTTTTTGGTTATTTGGATATGAGTCTGGAAATGCTACCGCTGATTTTATTCCGATCCAAGCTACTGGGTCACTACCAGCGGGACTAGGATTTACTATGAAAGGTGTTTCTGGAACAGATGCTACAGATGCTGGTGATGGTGTAGCAAACAATTTAGGTGTTTTAGGAGATGGTCAAGGACAACGTATTGATTTTAAAGGAAGACCTAATAATGGTTCTATTACTGCTACTGTAAACCCAAATACACAAACTATAACTGGTAATCCATATCCATCTGCTTTAGATTTAAATTATTTCTTATTATTAAATTCAGATTCTGGACCAAATACTGCAACATTACCAAATGGCAATACTGTAAGTTTTACAGGAAACAATGTAACAAACGGGATGGCATACTTTTGGGAAAGTGATCCAACTGTACAAAGTCATTTTATAGAAGATTATCAAGCTGGATATGGGGTATACTCTCCAATGGGGCTTTTAGAATCTGACGGTATGTATGTAGCTGCTCAATATTTTATGTATAATGAAGCAGGTGAACAGATTGGCGGACAAGTTGGAACTGGAGATGCCACACTACAAAGAAGATTTTCTCCCATAGCTCAAGGCTTTATGGTACAACCATCACCTACTCAGGTGGCTGGAAATAACACTTTCACTTTTACTAACGATATGAGAATCTTCGTAAAAGAAGGTGTTAATTCTCAATTTAGATCAAATCAAACAGCAGAAGATGAAGTAGTAGAAGCTATAGGAGTAGGAACTTATTATGAAAACATTAATAACTTTCCAACTTTTACACAGTTCAAAATAGGAATTAACATTAATGATACTTATGGTCGTGAACTTGGTGTAGGTATTCTTAATCATGCTACGAGAGGACTTGATGCTGCTATGGATGGTAAAAGCGCTGGGACACAACCTAGTGATATAACTTTCTCTATAGATGAGCAAGACGATTATGTAATTAATGCAGTACCAGATGATGAATATCAAGCATTACAATTAGCAATTACAGCTGAGACTCCATCTGAATTTAGATTTAGAGCTAGAGAGATTGTAGATTTCAACTATGAAAGTATTTATTTATTTGATACACTTACTGAAACATATTATGACATTCAGAATGAAAGTATTCTTATAAATTTACCTGCAGGAAATTATCCAAAAAGATTTGAAATTCGTTTTACAAGAGAGATTGAACAAAACGAAGAGACTGAAGAAGAGGAAGAAGAGGAAGATACTGAAGAAGAAGATACTGCCGAAGAGGAAGAAGGTGATTGGGAAGAAGAAGGTGATTGGGAAGAAGAAAATGAAGATACTACTACTTCTGATGAAGAAGAAACTGACGAGGAAAGTGAGACTACAGATGAAGGAGATACTACCAATTCTGAAGAAGATGAGAATGAAGGGGAAGATTCTACTACTGAAGAAACAGAAGAAGAAAATGATACACTTGCTGTAGAAGAAGTTTTACTTGAAGAAAGTTTACTTGAATCATTTACAATTTTCCAAAACAATAATGCTAGTCAATTAGAAATTAGAAATCCAAAAGGTATAGCATTAACTAATGTTACATTATTTGACATTACTGGAAAGCAAATATTTTTAAGTCAAGATTTAGGAAACAAGGATATATATACATTCCCTACTCGTAATTTAAGTACAGGAGTATATGTAGTTACATTTGTTACTGAAGGAGGCTTTACTAAAGCTCGTAAAATTAGTATTACAAATAGATAATATAATAGATTTTTCCTTATGGAGGAATACATGCTACCTTGCCTGAATAAAAAGTATTTAGGTTTTGAATGTATGGGTTGTGGAATACAACGCTCAGTAGCATTACTTTTTAAGGGAGAATTTATAGAAGCATTTTATATGTACCCAGGAATCTATCCTTTGATAGGTTTACTGGGTTTTTTATTGATAAATCAGTTTGTAACTTTAAAATATGCAAATAAAGCTATTATTTTTTTAGCTATATTAACTGTCTCAACAATTATCATAAGTTATATTATCAAAATCACACACTAACCAACCAAAACAAATTAATTATGGAACAACAAAAATTACCTAACACAACAATATCCCTTATACTAGGAATTATTTCTTTTATAGCTTGTTGTTTTTCTTGGGGAATTGGAGGGATTTTATTATCTGGGATAGCATTATTTTTAGCTAAAAAAGATAAAAAAACATATGACAAAAATCCTGATGATTATGACAATTATGGGCAAGTAAAAACTGCTAAAATAATTGCAATCATTGGTCTGATATTAGGAATTCTAACATTACTTATTATTGTAGGAATGTTAGTTGCATTTGGAGGACTTGCTGAAATGCAAGAATGGCAACAAGAACAACTTCGTAATGCAGGAATGTAATTTTTCTATTCAAATAAAAATAAAAGCGCCTTAAAGGCGCTTTTATTTTTATTTGAACCCGAATTATGCATTAGAACTTCGTAATGAAGTGCAAAACGACAATAAACATTAGTGTTTTCTTGCTTTTAGCATAGCATCGCGTAGCCTGTCCTCACGAAGGTGGGGAGTTAAAGTAAAAAATACAGCGTAGTGATAGTGTTTGTAATTGTTTTGTGATGTAATAGATTATTTTCTAATGCATAATTCGGGTTGAATCATTTTGCTTTCGCGAAAACGCATAAAAAAACCGCCTATGTAATTTTCAAAGGCGGTGTAATACATATAAAAAGTAGAATTACTTCTCAAATGCTTTTAATGTTTTGGTAATAATGGATACACAATCTAATAAT
>CAYYSK010000053.1:0-16713 GCA_964474345.1 uncultured Flavobacteriaceae bacterium | reverse complement strand
CTATTACATAACAAAACCACTGCAAGCACTATCACTACGCTGTATTTTTTACTTTGACCATAGCGATGCTATGCTAAAAGCAAGAAAACATTAGTGTTTATTGTCGTTTTGCACTTCACTACGAAGTTCTAATGCATAATTCGGGTTTAAATGAATTTTCTCGTATCTAAGCACAAAAAAACGCCCACTACTCCCCCAAGCATTGGACGTTTTTGATATTCAAAATAACCATGAGTGGTACACACGGTTTTGAAAACTCTAGAATGATAATTCCCGTTAAGCCATTTCTCCTCAGAAAATTTGACACAACACATAGCGTATCAAATATTATTTTATAAACAATATAGATTTTCAGGCATCTATAACTTAGACATTCTTTAAAGTTATCCTATTTTGAATGGTTAATCTTTCACAAATGTCTCATTTTTTTATCAAAAAACACACTGTTTATAGCTTATTCTATAGGGGTAAATGCCCCTTTTTTTGATCATATAAGAGAGATTTACCCCTTATATACAAGTATTTGATTCTAAATATGACATTTTATTACGTCCTTTTTCTTCTGGATATAGTTCACAAACAGGGTCACTTTGCCAGAAATCTTTAGTATCTATATCAAGTACTGAGATTGTTCCTGAAAAAGCAGCCCCCGTATCAATATTCCAAACATTTGCTTTTTGCACAGGAGTAATTTTTCCTATGCGAGTAACAGGAGTATGTCCAATATAAATCTCTTTAAAAAGCCACAAACGTTTAGGGTACAAAATATCTTCTGGGGTTAAATCTTCTCGCATAGCACACACCATTTCCCATAAAGTACGGTCCCAATAAAAAGTACTACTATGCCATTCATGGCTTGGACCATTAAGATTTTGAAACCCCGCATGGCAAAACATACGGTTTTGATCATCTATATAATAATCTTGTAATCGTTCGTAAAAAGGAAGATGCGATTCTTTTTCCTCCTTAGAGAGTATAGCATAAGCATCTTTTGTACTCTGACCTCCGTGCTGTATCCATTTAGGACTCATCTCTTTCCCCTTAAGCCATTGATATACCAGATCATCATGATTTCCCCTAATCAATATGATCTTTTGCTCTTGAGATAATTCCATAAGAAATTCAATTACCTTAACGCTATCACTCCATCCATCTACGTAATCTCCTAAAAAAATCAAACGATCTTTCTTTGTTACTTTAGCACGTTCTAACACTTGCGTTAATGCTCGTAATCCTCCGTGAACATCTCCTACAACCAGTGTTCTTTCCATATTAATTATATCTTACTTTACGCAAAATGCGCATTGCTTCTTTATAACGGTTATATATATTGCCTTTGTATTTTTTTAGAAACGGTTTTACCTCTTCCAATTTATGAATAGCCCCATCAAATCCATTGAGGTAACAAATAAGATATGTATTAGGTAACTCATACAAATCGTTATATTCTCCTTGATTGAGTTCTATCTTACGCTTTAACTTATAAAAAATCACATTATTGTTATTATATATGTGATACAATGTTCGTTTGTCGAGTTTAGGTGGTTCAAAAATAAGTGTAGTATCTATAGTGTAAGTTCCGCTTTCGCGAAAACGTATAACGACCTCTTCCAAAGGGTAGTATTTGAATTGTTCTCTAACTCCAAGATGTACATATTCTAGCATAGTAAAAGAGTCATCATCATACGTAATAGAAACCTCATCTAACGCTGAATAAAATAGACGTACTTGCTCATTGATAAGCTCTATATCAACTCTAGAATAATATGTCTCTCCTTTGACTACTTTTTTTATCCCTGCCCAGCACAATACAAACTGTTCTTTAAAAACTTTATATTGGCTTTCCATATCGTCGTGACGATGATTTATAAAGTTTATAACACCATCTAGTGTCAATTCAATATTGTTTTTTGCGTGATTTTCTATAGCAGTAACAATATCACTATTTACATCTTCAACATCAGATTTAAATACCTTAGGCATAGACATACTTCCATCCCTAAAAAAAACTGTACCTCCCCAATACTTCCATATATTCTTCTTAAGTGCTGTAAGTTTATCTTGATCTCTAATAGTCACAAGCCCTACAACTCTATCTTCAGGTAAATGCGGAAAAGGTATATTTTCATAGGATATAATAGGAGGGTTTTCTAAATATGCATTGATCAGGTTTTGCAATTTACTATCATCAAAAAAAGGAACTCCAGGAATTGCATTATCACCATCATCTACACCTATTACAATAAAAGAATTGTTCTTCGGGTTTGAGTTAGAAAGTGCACAAATGTGTTTTAAAAATTTAGCTTTCCCTTCTTTAGAGCTAATATCAATTTTACGTTTCTTATCATAAAAACTATTCTCATCATTATGAGCTAGTAAGTTTTTTACAAGAAGACGTTTATTAATCATACCTATTTCTCGTATAAACGGGAATCTTTTTTCGTTCTGCCTTGCTGGCAGGTCTCTCAAAAGGGTTATTAATTTGTTATCAATTTTAGTTCTTTTATTAGTCTCTCTATTCTATCTTTTTCTTTATAAGACATTCCCATATCTAATCTCTCATCATATTTAAAGCGATACATTCTATCTAAAAACATAGAAAAATGTCCGTCTTCTATATCTTGATTTTTATAAGCTTTATATAAATATTCAAAATTACGCACTCTATCTTCATAAGTACTTGAATGATGTATCACTGCCCACGGAGCTATAGCAGCCAACTCTCCTACTTCTTTTTTTATTGGATGCCCGTATTTCTCTAAATACAATTCTATCTTTACCAAGTTCAGAGCATCTAAAGCATTCATGGTTTTTATAAACTCCATATGCTCTTTCGAATTATGACCATATTTTAATCCTATTTGAGTAGATTGTCCGCCTCTTCTCATCTTTTGATCATCTTCAAAAACTTGTTCTAAATATACTTTCTTATTCTCAAATGTTTGTAAATTCTCAATTTCTTCTCTAATAATGAGCGTGTCATCAAGTGTTCTAGTACAACTTAAAAAAGAGAGTATAGGTACTATATATAGTAGTATAGACATACTTATTTGTATTCTCATAATTTTAAAATTCATAAACCTAACTCACAATGACACAAAAATAGAGTAATACTCTATTTTAATTCTCTCTTTTTGGGGCTAGGAAGATTACCCTTTATTAATAATAGTACTGCTCGCTTGTGCTGTAGACATGACCACTAAATCTGCAATATTAACGTGATAAGGTCTTGATACCACAAAATATATAATATCTGCTATATCTTCTGGTTTTAAAACATCAAACCCTTTATATACTTTATCAGCTCTATCTGTATCTCCTTTAAAGCGCACTTCACTAAACTCGGTAGCGACCATTCCAGGATTGACAGCGCCTACCCTAACATTATATTTATTAAGATCTATACGCATTCCTTGATTAATTGCATCTACTGCATGCTTACTAGCACAATATACATTTCCATTAGGATATACTTCTTTTCCAGCTGTAGATCCTATATTAATGATATGTCCTTCTTTACGATCAGTCATTTGAGGGATAATAGCTTTACTCACATAAAGTAGTCCTTTTACATTGATATCAAGCATGGCATCCCAATCATCTGTACTTCCTGTTTGAATAGGGTCAAGACCATGAGCATTTCCTGCATTATTAATAAGAATGTCTATTTGTTTCCATTCAGACGGAAGCGCCTCTATTGCTTGAGTTACTTTCTCTTTATCACGCACATCAAAGTTGAGTGTATACACATCTACCTGAGTACTTAGCTTGTTTTGTAGTTCATCAAGACGTTCTTGTCTTCTACCACATAAAATTAAATTTATGCCTTCTTTTGCAAAACGTTCAGCAGTTGCTTTTCCTATTCCACTCGTGGCTCCTGTTATTAATGCTGTTTTCATTTTTATATATATTTCAAGTAGCAATTTTATTTATTTCTTAAGGAACTTTATGCCCTTGACTTTCTATAAGCATAGCAAACCAGTCCTGTAATTCAAGATTGATCTGTTGTGCTTTTACTGCATTTGTAATACGTTCAGGGTTTGTCGTTCCTATTACTGGATGCACTCCTGATGGATGTTTTAAAATCCAAGCTAATAAAAGTTGATCTTCGGTTACATTATATTTTTTTGTCAAAGAATTTAATAACGCCTTAATACGCTTTGTTTGAGGCGTATCTTCTCTAAATACACTTCCCAAAGGACTCCAACTCATAGGCGTAATACCTTTAGTTTGCATATGATCTAAACTACCATCATGCATTGCTGTATGTTGTGTAAGGCTAAATTCTATCTGATTCACATCAATAGTTGATTTAGTTGCTATGAGGTCTGTTTGTGATGGTGTAAAGTTAGATACTCCAAAATCTACAATTTTCCCTTGTTTTTTTAATTGTTCTATAGCTTTCTGTATTTCGTCCGTTTGCATTAAAGGGCTTGGACGATGTAATAGTAATAGGTCTAAATAATCTGTTTTTAATAATTTTAGAGATTGTTCTGCACTCCAAATAATATATTTTGCAGTATATTCATAATGTTTTACTCTATTTTCAGACCTTGCTTTTCCTGTGTATTGAATACCGCATTTTGAGATTAATTGAATAGAAGATCTGTCTATATTTGCTTTCGCGAAAGCGGATCCAAAATCAGTTTCTGTACTATAATCACCATAGATATCTGCGTGGTCAAACGTTGTTATTCCTTGCGCAATACAGTGATGCATTAAATCAATCATTTGATTGTCAACAAGTTGTTTCCCCCAAGCACCCCATGTCATGCAGCCTTGAATTATTTTTGAAAATTCTGTCTTCATTTTATATTTTGCGTTCTTATTAAAGATACTGCTTCCCAAGATAGAAAAATACGTGGGAAGCCCTTTATTTGATAGATTTTTTAACCAATTGTTAACAAGAAGTTTGGGAATAAAACCCCACTTTGCAATGATTTAAAAATCCCACAAATTTAATTTTGAACTATGGAAGAAAATATGACAACGATTGATATCGGTGCAATTAATGAAAAGATAGAAAAAGAAAGTGCCTTTATAGACATCTTAACCATGGAAATGAATAAGGTGATCGTAGGTCAAAAGCATATGATAGAACGATTGCTTATTGGGCTCTTAGGTCGAGGTCATATCTTACTTGAAGGTGTTCCGGGCCTGGCAAAAACACTCGCTATCAATACGCTTGCGCAAGCTGTAAAGGGATCGTTTAGTCGTATACAATTTACTCCAGATTTACTTCCGGCAGACGTTGTAGGTACGATGATCTATAATATGAAAGTAAACGACTTTAGTATTAAGAAAGGTCCTATTTTTGCAAACTTTGTACTTGCAGATGAGATCAACCGTGCCCCTGCAAAAGTGCAATCGGCATTACTAGAGGCGATGCAAGAAAAGCAAGTTACTATTGGTGATGAAACGTTTATTCTTGACAAACCTTTTCTTGTAATGGCTACACAAAATCCAGTAGAACAAGAAGGAACGTACCCGCTGCCAGAAGCACAAGTCGATCGTTTTATGTTAAAGACAGTGATCGATTATCCAAAAATTGAAGATGAGCAAATGATCGTACGCCAGAATCTTAAAGGAGGTTTTGAAAAAGTAAATGCAGTCGTTACAGTTGAGCAAATTTTACGTGCTCAAGAAGCTGTTAAAGAAGTATACATGGATGAAAAAATTGAGAAATATATTCTTGATATCATCTTTGCTACACGTTATCCAGAAAATTATAAACTAGCAGAACTTAAACCACTTATTAATTTTGGGGCATCTCCTCGTGGAAGTATTAATCTTGCAACTGCAGCAAAGTGTTATGCTTTTATAAAACGTAGAGGCTATGTAATTCCGGAAGATGTAAGAGCTGTTGTACATGACATTTTACGTCATCGTATTGGAATCACATATGAAGCAGAAGCAGAAAATATTTCGTCTGTAGATATTATTAATAAGATAGTAAACCAAATTGAAGTACCATAAGATTTAAGACTAATGAATGTTGATTGTAGATTATAAGAATTATAAAATCTGCAGTCGTAAATCTCAAAATCAACAATCTCAAATCAATAATGGATACAAAGGAATTACTTAAAAAAGTACGTAAGATTGAGATCAAGACACGACGATTGTCTGATCATATTTTTGGAGGTGAGTACCACTCAACCTTTAAAGGTCGGGGTATGACTTTTAGTGAAGTAAGGCAATATCAATTTGGAGATGATGTGCGTAATATAGATTGGAATGTTACTGCTCGTTATAATGAACCATTTATCAAAGTATTTGAAGAAGAACGTGAACTCACTATGATGCTTATTGCTGACGTAAGTGGTTCTGAATTTTTTGGCACAGATAAACAGTTTAAAAACGAAATTGTCACTGAAGTTGCTGCTACACTAGCTTTTAGTGCGATGCAAAATAATGACAAAATTGGATTGATTTTATTTACTGATGAGATCGAACTTTTTATTCCTCCTAAAAAAGGGAAATCACACGTATTGCGTATTATACGAGAGTTGTTAGAATTTAAACCAAAATCTAAAAAAACAGATATCGCTCAAGCTATTAAATTTTTAAGTAGCGTTATGAAGAAAAAAGCGATCACGTTTATTCTTTCAGATTTTATTGCTGATGATTATGAGCAAACACTTAAGATTGCAGGTAATAAACATGACATTACAGGAATACGTATCTATGATCAACGTGAAGAAGCAATTCCTAGTTTAGGAATGGTTCAAATGGAAGATGAAGAAACAGGAGAATTAGTTCTAGTTAATACATCCTCAAAAAAAGTGCGTAGAAACTATGAAACCTTCTATAATGAACGTGTTGCTTATTATGAGGAGAGTTTCCGTCGAAGTGGCTCTGGTATTATAAACATACGTACTGATGATAGTTACGTAAAAAAATTATTAGGATATTTTAAACGAAGAGGATAATAGAAGAAAAGAGATGACACATCTAAATACTAAAATATCAAGAATAAAGCATAGAATACAAACCTATTGTACGTTGTTATTCTTTGTTCTTTTCTCTTTTTTATCAGTTCAAGCTCAGGTAGAGCCTACTGTACAAGCAAAAGTAGATACTACAAGTATACGTATAGGAGAACAAATAAACTATACAGTTACTGTAGAAGCAGATCAACTTTCTACAGTTGTATTTCCAGAAGGGCAAACTTTTTCTCCCTTAGAAATGATAGAGAGTTATAAGATTGACACTTCGTTTGTTCAAACTAAAATGACACTGATCAAAAAGTATGGACTTACACAATTTGATAGCGGTTCTTATAAAATTCCTAGACAGCGTATCTCAATAGGAGATCGTACTATAGAGACAGACTCTTTTCGAATAGCAGTTAATAATGTCGTTTTGGACACAATTAATCAAGGACTTTATGATATAAAACCAGTTATAGAATTACCCACTGACTATAGTAAATTTTGGAAATATTTATTATGGATTCTACCTATCGTATTAGCCATCGTTGGGTTTCTATTTTGGTTATTACGAAGACATAAAAAACGTATAGAAGCAGAAAAGTACATTCCTCCTTTTGAACAAGCTATAGCGACATTACGTCAACTAGATCAAAGTGATTTTATAGCTACATCAAAGTATAAAGAATACTACTCTACATTAACAGATGCCGTACGTCGCTATTATGAAGAAAAAGTATACGATCGTGCTTTAGAAAGTACTACCGAAGAGCTTATAGATCGTTTACAAGTAGAAAAAGATAGTGGCCATATTGATTTTAATTCAGAAACTATACAACAACTTAGTGACATATTTAAACGTGCTGATCTTGTAAAATTTGCGCGTATTAATCCGCCTTCAGGAAAAGCTGAAGCAGATCGCCTTGCGATAGAACAAATTGTAAAAGAAACTAAAGAAGCACTTCCAGAACCTACTGTAGAAGAATTGATGAAAGACCAAGACTATCGTGAGCAAATGGAACGTAAGCGCACTAGAAAATTATGGCTTTCAGGAATTGCTGGTGTAGCTGGTATTTTATTGATTGCATTAATTGCTGGTATTGTTATAAAAGGAGCTTCAGAAGTTAAAGATTTTATACTTGGAAATGCAACTCGTGAACTCGCTGAAGGAAATTGGATTACTAGTGAGTATGGCTTCCCTAGTATTGTTATTAGTACGCCTAAGGTATTAGAACGCAAAGAAGTCCCTCTTCCTCCAGAAGCTCAAGGAAAAGTTCAAGCTACTGCATTTAGTTGGGAAACACTCCCTCCAGCCATATCTGTAACTCTTGTTCAAACTATATTACCTGAAGGTGTTGAACCTCCTTTAGAAGAAATTATAAATTCTCAAATTTCAGATTTAGAAAAATTTGGATTTACAGCTAATATTGTAAAACAAGAAAAAATGAAGACTCCAAATGGCGCCGAAGGCATAAAAACTTTTGGAACAGGGAAATTAATTTTAAATAAAGAGAAAGACATATCAATATCTGGAGAATACACGATACTAAGTTTCATTTCAGAAAATATAGTACAGCAAGTACTACTAACTTGGAATGAAGAAGATCAATATAGTGTTCAGATTGCAGAGCGTGTTATGAATAGTGTTGAACTTCAAAAAGCCCCAGCAAAATAATGTTTGACTCTATTGAATTTTCTAATCCACAGTTCTTTTGGTTGTTTTTAGCACTTCCTATTGCTATTGCGTGGTATATATGGAAACGTAAAAAACAAACCCCTTCTGTAAAATTATCTAGTATAAAAGGATTTAAAGTAGAACGTAGTTTTTTACCAAAATTACGTCCATTTTTATTTTTGTTAAGACTTGTTGCCTTAGCAGCACTCATAACAGCAATGGCTCGTCCTCAGACAACAGATGTTTCTACAAAAACAAAAAGCACAAGAGGGATTGATATTATTATTGCTATTGATGTTTCTGCAAGTATGCTTGCAAAAGATTTAAGACCTAATCGCCTTGAAGCTTTAAAACTTGTTGCTGCAGATTTTATAAAAGGAAGACCTAATGATCGTATAGGTTTGGTAGAATATGCAGGAGAAAGCTATACCAAAACACCAATTACAAGTGATAAAAGTATCGTATTGACTTCTCTTAATAGTATACGCTATAATAATATTATAGAAGGCGGTACAGCTATAGGAATGGGATTATCTACTTCTGTGAATCGCTTAAAAGATAGTAAAGCTTTAAGTAAGGTCATTATTTTAATGACAGATGGAGTCAATAACGCTGGATTTATTGATCCTAAAATCGCGAGCGAGCTTGCTTTAGAATTTGGAATTAAAACATACACTATTGGCGTAGGAACCAATGGAACTGCATTATCACCTGTCTCTATCAATATTAATGGCAGTTTTGTCTATGATAATGTACCTGTAGAAATAGACGAGGATTTATTAAAAGAAATTGCAGAAGTAACAGGAGGAAGGTATTTTCGTGCTACTAATAATAAAAAATTGAAAGACATATATGACGAAATAGACAAACTAGAAAAAACAGAGGTAGAAGAGTTTAAATACACTAATTACGAAGAAAAATATCGACCTCTAATTTTACTTGCAGGAATACTATTACTATTAGAATTACTTCTCAAGTATACAGTGTTTAGAAGTTTCGTTTAATAAAAATACTAAATTACGCTTTCGGCATAGTCAAAGTTTATACTGAGTCTGTCGAAGTACGAAAGCATCTATTATATGTACCTATTAGAAGAAAAAATATGGTTTTGGTTATTGTTGGCTATCCCAGCGATTATCTTATTGTTTTTAGGTGTGCTATTTTGGCAACGCACCGCTCAAAAGCGTTTTGCAGATAGTGCTTTACTTAAAAAATTAAGTCCAGAACGATCATTATTTAAACCTGTTTTCAAAATTTTCATACTTAGTCTTGCTATTTTCTTTCTAGTTATAGCTCTTGTAAATCCCAAAATGGGAACAAAGCTTGAAACTGTTAAACGAGAGGGTGTTGACCTTGTTTTTGCTATTGATGTATCAAAGAGTATGCTTGCAGAAGATATTGCTCCTAATAGAATGGAAAAATCCAAACAACTTGTCACTCAAATCATCAATAATTTAGGAAGTGATCGTATTGGTATTATTGCATATGCGGGGAGCGCATACCCCCAATTACCAATTACAACAGATTATAGTAGTGCAAAACTATTCTTGAGTCAGATGAACACAAACATGCTTTCCAGTCAAGGAACAGCTATTAGTGAGGCGATAGAACTAGCAAAAACTTATTATAATGATGAAGAGCAAACCAATAGAGTTCTCTTTATTATTTCTGATGGAGAAGATCATGTGGGTGAATTTTCTAACATTGCCGAGCAAGCCAATGAAGAAGGGATTCGTATTTTCACTATTGGTGTAGGAGATTCTAGCGGGGGACCTATTCCATTAAAACGTAATGGAATTGTACAGTCTTATAAAAAAGATCAAGATGGGAATACAGTTATCACAAAGTTGGATGAGCAAACTCTAAAAGATATTGCCGCCGAAGCAAATGGCGAATATATCTATGGAAAAAACACATCAGAGGTTACTGAAAAAGTAAAAGAAATCCTTAACGGAATGAATAAAAAAGAATTTGAAGCAAAACAATTTGCAGATTTTAAAGATCAATTTCAATGGTTTTTAGGTGCAGGTTTGCTTCTTCTCTTTTTAGATATATTTTTGCTAGATCGTAAAACGAACTGGTTAAAAAAATTAAATTTATTTAACGAACATTAAAATACTATTATGAGACATCTTATATACACATATGTGGCTTTATGCTCTCTGACCGTATTTGCTCAGAAGGAAAAAGAAGCGGCTCCTATTAATCCTTATGAAGGTACTGCTCGCGAACTTGTGCTTGATGGCAATGAATACATAGAAGATAAAAATGAGAATGCTTTTGCAAAAGCAGAAGCTTCCTATAGAGAAGCAATAGCTTTAGATCCTAAAAGTGTACCTGCAAAATACAATGCAGGTAATAATTACTATCGTAATGAAAAATATGAAGAAAGCACTGCAACACTAGTAAAAGCAGGTGAAGTTGCGCAAACTAAAAAAGAAAAACACAAAGCTTTTCATAATTTAGGAAATGCTTTATATCAACAAGAAAATTGGGAAGGAGCTGTAGAAGCATACAAAAATGCATTACGCAACGATCCAACTGATGAAGAAACTCGTTATAATCTAATGCTCGCCAAAAAAGAGAAAGAAAAAAACGGCGGTGGCGGTGGCGGTGGCGACGATGAAAATGAAGATCAAGACAAAGATCAAAATCAAGATAAAGATCAGAACAAAAAAGATGACAAAGGAGAAGGTGATCAGCAAGAAAGTGACGATGGAGAAAAAAAAGAAACTGACGATAAAGGAGAAGAAAAAGAGGATAATGGAGAACAGAAAGAAGATGAAAATGGAAAACCTGAAGAAAAAGAACAAGAACAATCCAGTGATAAAGGAGATGATAAAAAAGAGCAACCTAAACAACAAGCTCCTCAACCTGGACAACTGTCTCCTCAGCAAGTACGCAGTTTGCTAGAAGCTATGCGTAATGAAGAGCAAAAAACACAGGAAAAAATAAATGCTAAGAAGCAAAAAGGAGCAAAAATAAAAACCGAGAAAGATTGGTAAATTCTTAACATCATTATGAAATTAAAATTGAACATATTCTATATCTTGTTACTTTCTATAGCAACAGTAACTGCACAGGATGTGTCCTTTGTTGCCAAAGTAAATAAAAAGAAGCTTGGTATAAATGAACAATTGCGTGTTGATTTTGAAATGAATCAAGACGGTGATAATTTTACACCGCCGAGCTTTGAAGGTTTTACTGTATCTGGAGGACCAAGACAGGCTGTAAGCAGGTCATTTGTAAATGGCAAAGGTTCATTTTCAAAAACTTTTAGTTATTTCTTAAAACCTAAAAAAAGAGGGCAATTTTCAATAGGTCAAGCAGAGATTACCTTTCAAGGAGAAGTATATAAATCACCTCCTGTCAAAATAACTGTTACAGCAGCTGTAGATAAACCAAAAGACGGCAACGATGCCGCTTATATTGCTTCTCAAAAAATACACCTTGTCGCTGAAGTTTCTAAAACAAGCCCATATCTTAATCAAGCTTTTACAGTAGTTTATAAATTATATGTAGCTCCAGATACAAATGTGAGTAACTGGAGAGAAATAGACTCTCCAAAATTTGCCGATTTCTGGAGTCAGAATATTGATGAAAAACAATTTAAAATTTATGATGGAGAGTATGATGGAGAGCCTTATCGTTATGTCATTTTAAGACGCACAGTACTTTACCCTCAAAAAACAGGAAAACTTAATATAGAACCTTTAAGTCTTAACGTTGCTGTTTCTGTGCCTACAAATAAACGTGACTTCTTTGGACAATTTTTAACCAAGAATGCAAATATTACTGTCTCCGCAAAAAATAGAACGATCAATGTAAAACCATTGCCCTTACAAGGACAACCTGATGACTTTACTGGAGCTGTAGGGGATTATGATTTTAACGTTACTACAGACAAAAGGTCATTAGATGCCTCTGAAGCATTTCAATTAAGCATAGAAGCAAAAGGGAGTGGAAATTTAAAACTCTTTGACCTTCCTAAACCTAATCTTCCTAATAAACTTGAAGTATATGAACCTGAAAATGAAGATAAAATACGCACCAATTTAAGTGGAATGAGTGGAATAAAAAAGAGCATCTATACTATAGTGCCTGCTTTTAAAGGGAAGTATCCCATACCTCCCATATCTTTCAGTTACTTTAATCCAATAACAGAACGTTACGAACGTAAAACTTCAAATGAAATTGTAATAGAAGTTCTTAATGGACCCGTAGACACAAATACAGCAAATCCATCTGAAACTGGCACAATAAATAAGCAACAAGTAATTGCTGCTGATAACCAATTTGCATATATTAAATCTACTGCAAATCTTCAATCAATCACAAAATCTAAGTTTTTTAAATCTGGATTGTTCTGGGCATTAATTAGCATCCCTTTTTTATTGATTCCTATTGCAATGATTGTACGCAAGAAACGACAGGCATACTCTAATGATGTACAAGGCAATCGCATTAGAAAAGCAGATAAGCTTGCTCGTAAATTCTTAAGTGAGGCAAAAAAGAACTTAGGAAGTCAAAAAGAGTTTTACATTGCTATGGAACGCGCATTACATAATTACTTAAAGGCAAAACTTAATATACAAACTAGTGAAATGAGTAAAGATCGCATCACTAGACTTCTTAAAGAACGTGAAGTAGATGAGGCGACAACTATTGAATTTATTAGCTTATTGGAAAGCTGTGAATTTGCTCGTTATACTCCTGCAAGTAGTGTTGCTATGCAGCAAGATTATGAAAAAGCAGTTCGCGTGATATCAACCATAGATAAACAGTTATAAGATGACAAAAATTTCTAAAATACTTCTTGTTGTCGTAATTTTTCTTTTAAGTTGCACAACCTACGCACAACAAACAGATTTACTATTTAAAGCGGGAAATGATCACTACGCTCAAGGGAGATATCAAGAAGCTATAGATGTCTATAAAAGAATTCTAGATCAAAAAGTAGAATCAGCTGCACTTTATTATAATCTAGCTAATGCACATTATAAGTTAAATAATGTTGCACCTACCATATACTATTATGAAAAAGCATTACAACTTGCTCCTGCAGATCCGGATATAAGAAATAATGCTGCTTTTGCAGAAAACATGAAAATTGATGCTATAGAATCATTACCTGAAAACACACTTCAAGTATGGGTTCAAAAGGTATTAAGTTTACTTACCATAGATGGTTGGGCAAAAGCTACCGTTTTATTTGTGTTTCTATTTGTACTTAGCTTTTTAGGATATTACTTTGCATTTCACACAGGTAGAAAACGTTTTTTCTTTATATCAGCAATCACGCTACTCATCTTAGGTATTGCAAGCTTAAGTTTTGCGTATACCGCTTTCGCGAAAGCAGAACAAGATAATCCTGCTATTGTTTTTGCTGATAAAACAGAAATAAAAAGTGAACCTAATCTTTCCAGTACTCTTGCTTTCACATTACACGAAGGAACAAAAGTATTCGTCTTAGAAGAAGTAAATGATTGGAATCGTATCAAACTCATAGATGGAAAAACAGGGTGGATTCCAAAAACAGATATTCGACTGTTAAAGAATTTTTAAACTTCCTTTAACAGAAATTGTTATAAAACTCTTTATTTTTGTTGTCTTGCGAAGTATAGCTATCATATCATTATCATTTATGTTGTCCCTTTCTATACTAGGGCCTTCTTTTCTTGTGCTTATAGATAGCCATTGTGATATAGAAGTCGCTATGGAATTAGGTGAAGAAGAAAATAAAAATGATACAAAAAAAGAGTATAATGAAAAAGATACTTTTTTTCAATCTTACACAACTCCTGTTATAGCTAAAAAATGTCGTCAGATTTCTCAAAACAATCACATTTTATATCAATATAGAAATCATATTATTGATGTACAATCACCACCTCCAAAATATAGTGTTTAGCTCTTAAAACTATATTTACTCAAATAGGAAAAGTATCAACATATCAATTCTTATTGAGGAAATAATTCTTTATTTTTTTACTAAACAAGCTATGACATAATCATAGCAATATATATATTACTATGTTCAAATATTTAAAAAACGATATCCCCTCTAGTGTCGTTGTATTTTTTGTAGCGCTCCCTTTATGTTTAGGGATCGCTCTAGCCAGTGGCGCTCCGCTTTTTTCTGGAGTTATCGCAGGTATTATAGGAGGTATTATTGTTGGTGCTATAAGTGGCTCTCAAATTGGAGTTAGTGGACCAGCTGCAGGTTTAGCTGCTATTGTATTAGTAGCAATTCAGTCATTAGGCTTTGAAGATTTTCTTGTTGCTGTTGTGTTAGCTGGGGTTATACAAATTATATTCGGTGTCCTACGTTTAGGAATCATAGGATATTATTTCCCATCTTCAGTAATTAAAGGAATGCTTACTGGAATAGGAATTATCATTATTATAAAAGAGATTCCTTATTTCTTCGGAGTTGATAAAAACATGATAGGAAATCTCTCTTTTCTACAATTTGACATAAAAAACACAGTTACTGGGTTACTGGGAGATTTAAACAATCTTTTTAGCGGAAACTTTAGCATAGGAGCGACTGTTATAGCTCTTATTGCATTAGCTATATTGATTCTATGGAGTAATGTATTGTCTAAAAAAGGAAAGATTTTCCAATTAGTACAAGGACCATTAGTAGTAGTTGTTATTGGAATTGTTTTTTACCTTCTTACAAAAGATAGTTCATTAAGCATAACAAATGAAAATCTTGTAGCTGTTCCTGTACCAGATAATTTTGATAGTTTTATTGGTCAGTTTTCTTTTCCTAATTTTGGGGCAATCGGTAAAGGGGAAATTCTTATCACAGCCTTTACGATTGCACTAGTAGCATCTTTAGAGACATTGCTTTGTGTAGAAGCTACCGACAAAATAGATCCTGAAAAAAGAGTAACTCCTACAAATCGTGAATTATTAGCACAAGGTACAGGTAATATAATTTCAGGTTTAATAGGAGGTCTTCCTATTACACAAGTAATCGTTAGAAGTTCGGCAAATGTTCAATCAGGAGGAAAAACTAAAATGTCTGCTATTATACATGGGTTTTTCTTATTAATTTCTGTCATTCTTATCCCAACATTACTTAATAAGATTCCTCTATCTGTACTAGCTGCTATTCTTTTTATTGTAGGATATAAATTAGCAAAGCCAGCTACATTTAAAGCTATGTGGAATGCAGGATGGATGCAGTTTGTACCTTTTATTGTTACTGTGTTAGGTATCGTATTAAAAGATTTATTATTTGGTATCGGACTTGGACTAGCAGTAGGTATTATTGTAGTACTTTATAAGAGTTATAAAAACTCGCATTTCTTGCACAAGGAAGATGTAAGTAATGGAAAACAAAAAATGAAAATGACACTTGCAGAAGAGGTAACCTTCTTCAATAAAGGGGCAATTCTAAAAGAATTAGACAATTTGCCTGAAAACTCATTTTTAGAATTGGATGTACGAAAAACTATATTCTTAGATAAGGATATTATTGAAATTTTAGAAGATTTTGCTGAAAAAGCAAGAAATCGAAATATCGATATCAAACTTATCTCTTCAAGAGGTGTTGTAGAAAATCCGCCTAGTTTTATTGAATTTTTTAACCTAAAGCCTAAGTCGGCTTAAAAATATATTTATGAAAGCATTAAATAAAGATACACAAGCAGCAATTACTCCTATTGATTCATTACAAAGATTAAAAGAGGGTAATGCACGATTTACTTCAACATCTCAAACAGAACGAGATCTTCTAGAACAAGTACGTGATACTTCTGAAGGTCAGTGGCCACATGCAGTTGTTTTAAGTTGTATAGATTCTCGTGTTCCTGCAGAGACTATCTTTGATCAAGGCATTGGAGATATCTTTAGTGCCAGAGTTGCAGGTAATGTGGTAAGTCCTAATATTACTGCGAGTATAGAATACGGATGTAAAGTAGCTGGATCAAGAGTTGTTGTTGTATTAGGTCACACAGGTTGTGGAGCTGTAAAAACAGCTATTCAGGATGCCAATGCAGCTAGCCCATTACAATTAGGGAGTATTAGATCATTATTAGATAATATTAAGCCTTCTGTACATGCGGTACAAACTCCAGAAAATCGTAGTGAACG
>CAYYSK010000052.1:1752-16754 GCA_964474345.1 uncultured Flavobacteriaceae bacterium | reverse complement strand
ATTGTAGAAATGAAAAAGGGATGGAAGTATTTGCCTATTGTTTTATGCCTAGTCACGTACATTTTGTGTTTAGATCAGATAATGAAGACCCTTCAGGATTAATAAGAGATTTTAAAGGATATACAGCAAGAAAAATAACAAAAGAGATAGAACAAAACCCGCAAGAAAGCAGAAAAGAATGGTTGTTATGGATGATGGAAAAAGCAGGAAAAAAGAAAACTAATGTCTCTAAGCGACAATTCTGGCAACAACATAATAAACCTATAGAATTATGGAGTCCAAAAGTGATAAAACAAAAAATAATGTACATACATAACAATCCTGTAGTATCGGGTTTTGTGACAGATCCTATAGATTGGAAATATAGCAGTGCCAGAAATTATGCAGATGATGATACGGTTTTAAAAATAGATAATGAAGGGATGCTTTTAGGAATGATGTAAACAAATGAAAAGAAACTATTAGCACGAGCGTCACGCTCGCGCTAGCGAAATAATAATGATGAATAAATGTAGAATGGAAATTAACAATTACCAATAAAAACTAAATATCGAATACTGAATACTGAATACTGAATACTGAATACTGAATACTGAATACTGAATACTGAAATTTAAAACTATATACAATAGCCACTTTATAAGTACAAAATTCTTATAAAAACATAACACGATTATAAACCCATACGTATGAAACACATACACCCCATACTCATACTCTTTGTATTGCTACTGAGCATACAAATCTTTGCATCTACTGGCAAGGATTCATTGGCAGTAGGAAAGCGTACACGTACCTTTGCAAACCCTCCTGTGGCGGCTAGCTCGATAGCGCCTGCAAAAAAAGCAGTACATCCAGTAGCCACAAGTAGCGTAGGAGTAAGTACACGATCTTTTGAAGCATTGGACACTAAGATTCAGGAAAATTACAAACATCTATTAACCACACCTACACCTGAGTTTTCAGAAAATGAATTATGGGCATTAACTACTCAGGTACAAGACAGTACCCAAAGTGTACAAGAGCATTTAGCAGCAGCAGAAACCACCTTTCAAGCCCTTGACGAAAGTGGAAACTGGATTGAAACGCTAGAACCTTCTGATCTTGTAGAACTTCCAGTAGGAATACGCAAGACCATAGGCAATGTGCAATATATGGTGGGAATCAGCGGAGCTTCTTTTACACCAGAATATACAGAACTAACCGCCTTTGTACGTATTATTTTACCACAAGAAGGTGCAGATGGACATCAGAAACAACTATTTTTTGGAGCAAACAACATACGACTTACTCATGAAGGAGGATTGGAAGGAGATACCAACTTAGTATTACTAGGAGACTTCCCTATTGCTATCAGTGGAGGGCGTGGTGCTATTGTTTTAAAAGGAGGGTTTGATATGGATACTGGAGATGTAGCCAATAAAACCTATGTTACTATAGATTGTGATGGATTTAAAGAACTAGCCATAGAAGCAGAAGTGCAATTTGCACGCTCTATGATTGTGCCTCTTAAATCAGATTATACAGTAGATGACAGCAATTATCCAGGTACAGATATTCAAAAACGTGTAGGTGCTGAGTTTTCATTGGTGGTAGGCGATTGGAATGATATTGTCGTTGATATTTCCTTACCTCGATTTGCCCTTACAGGCTGGGAAAAAGGCTTTGTTTTTGAACTCAATACAGCGGTGTTTGATTTTAGTGATATCCGTAATAGTGACAATGTACAATGGCCACCTGGTTATCAAGAAGAATACCTGGATCAGGATTTTCCTGAATTATGGAAAGGAGTCTATATCAACTCCCTCACTATTGCCTTGCCAGAACAATTTAAAGCCAAAGGAAGTACAGAACGTATTACCCTTAATGCAACCAATATGCTTATTGATGGTCAAGGAGTATCAGGTGATTTTTCAGTAGATAATATCTTACCACTAGACGAAGGAGAAGCCTCCAAATGGCAATTTTCTGTAGATCATATAGAAGCTTCTTTTATTGCAAATAATTTTACAAAAGCCGAGTTTGCAGGAGGTATTGTACTACCTATTTCTAAAACAGCAACCACAGAAGATGCAACAGCACAACAACAGGCAACAACCAATCCTACTCCTCCAGATCCTAATGCACCAAGTACAAATATTGCACTGGCATATACAGCTATTATAAATCCTGTGACAGATGAGTATATACTCACGGCAAGTCCTACAACTGCTATAAAATTTAATGTCTGGAAAGCCACAGCGACGATTGCACCTAATTCTTATGTGCGTTTTACGGTTGCAGAAGATACATTCAAACCTGAAGCCATGTTACATGGAAGCATGGGTATTTATGCAGATAATAGTGATCCACCAGGCAATGAAGAAACGACTACAACAGAGAATACCGATACCACAAATACAACAGGAAATACAGATCCCAATGCTAAAAAAACAGTAGAGTTTCAGGGAGTCACTTTCCAAAGTTTGCATCTTAAAACAGAAGCACCTATTTTTAGTGTAGCCTATCTGGGATACGAAGGAGAAGTAAAAGTAGCCAATTTTCCTATCTCTATCGCCGATATTTCATTAACAACAACCAATAACTCGGCAAAATTAGAATTTGATCTCTCTATCAATCTTCAAGGAGATGCCTTTGGAGCGACCACTCGATTGGGTATTAATGGTACATTTGATGAAGATGAAGATCTTACCAAATGGAAATTTCAAAATATTAGTTTCTCAGAAATAGCCATCAATGCAGATATAGGAGGTGCCGAGTTTGAAGGGAGTATTATTTTAATGGATAATGATCCTGTATATGGAGATGGTTTTCAAGGGAGCCTTACGGCGAAATTTAAAGGCATGGGATCAGAAAATGTAGAACTTACTGCCAATGCCATTTTTGGAAAGACAGAGTTTAGATACTGGTATGTAGATGGACTTGTAGACAATATTAATATTCAGACAGGTACTGGTTTTGCCATCAAAGGTTTTGGTGGAGGTGCCTTTTATCGAATGAAAAAAGTAGGGTTTAGCTCTAGTTTTACAGCCACAGGGTCTGAATATGCTCCAGACCTTGAGTCAGGATTAGGGATTAAAGCCATGATCCTTTTTTCTACCTCTGGAACAGAAAGTGTTCTTAATGGTGGTGCTGGTTTTGAAATAGCATTTAATAATAGTGGTGGTTTGAATCGTATAAGTATTTATGGAGAAGCCCATGTGATGCAGGACTTTGCATTTACAGATCCAAGAGCAAAAATACAAGGAACACTTCAAGAAGTAGTTCAAAACGAAGCTGGATTCTCAGATGCAGTTCTTGACCAATTAAAAGAAACAAATCTTGTCGAAGCTTCCAAAGCGGTATATCCAGATCAGGTGAGTGGTCAGGTAGGATTAAATGCTTATGCTGCGATAGAATTTGACTTTACCACGAGTACTTTACATGGGACTTTTGATTTATATATAGATGCAGCTGGAGGACTCTTCAGAGGGCGAGCTTCTGGAAATCGTGCAGGATGGGCCGTAGTTCATTTTGAACCCGGCAGTTGGTATGTACATATGGGGAAACCTACAGATCGCCTGGGAATAAAATTTGGCATCGGTGGGCTTTCTATAGAAACAGGAGGATATTTTATGATAGGAGACCAAATTCCTGGTAGTCCTCCCCCACCACAGATTGTTGCAGATATTTTAGGGGTGGATGCAGAGGTATTAGACTATATGCGAGATGAAAATGCGCTAGGAGAAGGTAGAGGTCTTGCCTTTGGTATGGACTTTAGCATAGACACAGGCGACATTACTTTTTTAATTTTCTATGCACGTTTACAAGCCGGTGTAGGTTTTGATATTATGGTAAAAGATTATGGAGAAGCTGAATGTGCTGGAAGTGGACAAATAGGAGTTAATGGTTGGTATGCCAATGGACAGGCATACGCATACCTACAAGGAGAATTAGGTGTAAAAGTAAAACTTCTTTTTATACGGAAAAAAGTCCCTATTATAAGTGCAGGTCTTGCTATTTTAATGCAAGCAAAACTCCCAAATCCTGTTTGGTTTAAGGGATATGCTGGAGGGCATTTTAACATCTTAGGAGGGCTTATCAAAGGGCGCTTTAGAATGAAAGTAGAACTAGGTGAACAATGCGAATTTGTAGATGATGCTCCTCTAGGTGGTCTTAAAATCATTGCAGATATGCAACCTCGTGATAATGCTACAGATGTAGATGTATTTACAATACCTCAAGTAGGATTTAACATGAGAGTGAATCATGTATTTGAACTCGAAGATGATGAAGGCGTAAAAACCTATAGAATTAAACTTAAAGAATTTGCTCTTACAGAAAGTGGTGTGCAAATCCCTGGGGAGATGAATTGGAATGAAAATAATGATCTGCTCACATTTGCTTCTGAAGATATTCTTCCTCCCACAACATCGTTACAACTTAAAGTTTCTGTAAATTTTGAAGAACGAATTAATGGTGTATGGCAAGTATTATATGAAGATGGTCAGGAAGCTATAGAGACAGAAATCATAAACTTTACCACAGGAGAAGCTCCTGACTATATACCAGAATCAAATATTGCATATATGTATCCTACTATGGGACAGAAATATGTGCATAAAGATGAATACGGTCAGGCTTTTGTTCAATTACTGCAAGGACAAGATTATCTATTTGAAAATATAGAAGGGTTCTCTCAGAAAGCATATTTAATCACTGATCAAGCAACAAGTAATCCTACAACTATAAATTATGACAATGGCTCCAATAAAGTGTTCTTAGATATGCCATCTATGAATACGAGTTCCAATTATGCACTAACCTTAGTCACCGAGCCAGATGTAGGTAGTGATGGTGGTGGTGCATTAGATCAAACATATGTAGAACAAAATTTAGGAGAAGACACAGAAGTAGAAGTCCTTGAAGTATCTCTCGGAGAAGCTGTACTAAGTGCAGAAGCTGTAGAAATGCTAACGGTTGACTTTACAACCAGTCAATACAGCACATTTGCAGAAAAACTTGCGGCAAAAGCATATATACAACCTTTGGTTGAGATTATATATTCAGATGTGCACGCATTACAAATCCGATCCGAACAAACAGAACCTTTTGATATTATTGAAATTGAAGGGAATGACTTTACAGATTATAAACCGTTAATGCAGATAGAAGCTGATCCTATAGATAATTACTATCAAAATGAAATTTATCCCTTGATATATCAGAACTATCCTATTAATAACTTTACAGTAGACCGTAATGAGTCTATTTTAGGAGTACCTCCTATTCGGGCAATGGATGTCTTAGATTGGTATCCAATATATACAGTAACAGAGCCAAATAATTATCTGTTAAAAGAACGATTGCCTTATAGATATATATTACCATTAACCTATAAAGAAGATTTTATAGATATCCAATATAAAATCGTGAATGCATACTTAGGGAACCCATCACAATATGCAGCACAAATTGCTCAGTATGATTATATCATAAATGGGGTATTTCCTTATATGAAACAAGGTAATTACAATACAAAAATCAAATATGTACTTCCAGACGGTACAGTAACTAGCACAACAGATTATCTGTTTAATAAGCCAAATTAAAATGAAAATAATAGTTATATATATTGCTCTTTTAATTTCGGGGATGGTATTTTCTCAATCTGAAATAGATACTATTTCTAGAGGTGATAATAACATACAAGTGATGGCTCGTGTAGAACAAAATAGAGCACTGATAAGATGGGCTCCCACACAACCTATTGCTTGGAAACAATTAAATAGATACGGATATACAATAGAACGATATACCATTATCAGAGATGGAAAAACATTAACGCAACCTGAGGCGAGAACATTAACACAATCGCCTATTGTACCTAAACCTCTGGAACAATGGGAAGAGGCAATACAGAATAATGACAATGCAGCCATTATTGCACAAGCGATTTATGGAGAATCTTTTGATGTCACAGGAAGTGGTGAAAGCACTATAGAGGCTATTGTCGCTTTATCAGAAGATACAGAACAGCGACATACGTTTGCACTCTACACAGCAGACCAAGATTTTGAAATTGCAAAAAAAGCAGGTTTAGGCTTTGAAGATAAAACTGTTCTACCTAATGAAAAATATGTGTATCGTGTACTTTCTAATGTACCAAGTGAACTTAATGATATAGCATATGGAGGTGTTTTTATGGGGTATCAAGATTATGAAGCGTTACCAAAACCTCTCGATCTTGCCGTTGCCTTTGAAGACGGAAGCACTATTCTTAGTTGGAATTATAAAATACACAGTACCATATTTACAAGTTATCATATAGAACGGTCTTTAGAAGGAGCGCCTTATAAAAGAGTAAATAAACGTCCATATACATTATTGAATCAAGCAGCAGATCAACGTTCTGGACGTATCTATTATATCGACTCTATAACCAATAACCAAAATTACAAATACCGTGTTCAAGGAATTTCTATGTTTGGAGAGCGTAGTACGTATTCTGATGAAGCTGGAGGAACTGGAAGACCTACATTAGGATATACCCCGCACCTTACGACTAAGAATTTTATAGATGACACTACTGTGGAGTTAACGTGGGAATTTCCAGAAGAAGGAAATAAAGAAATTAAAGGCTTTGCTTTAAATAAATCTAATGGAAAAGGAGAAACCCAAGAAGTACTTATTAAAGGAATCCCTCCTTCTGCTCGAAAAGTTATTTATGATAAACTATTACCTTCTAATTATTTTACAATAAGTGCTATAGGTACGTATGATTCCAAACGAACTTCTTTTCCTATACTCGTACAACCGGTAGATTCTATACCTCCATCAAGACCTATTGGGCTTACAGGTAAAATAGATAGTACAGGCATCGTACGTATCAAATGGACATCTAATACAGATAAAGATATTTTTGGATATCGTGTTTTTAGAGGCAATCTAGAAAACGAAGAGTTTAGTCAAATTACGTCAAACCCTATAGCAACTCCTGCCTATAGAGATACAGTTTCTATAAAAAGCTTAAACAGCAAAATCTATTATAAAATTGTCGCTTTAGATTATCGTTACAATCAAAGTGAATTTTCTGATGCTTTAGCGCTTAAAAAGCCAGATATTATCCCTCCTACAGCGCCTGTGTTTAAAAAATTTGAGGTAGATGATGGTAAAATCAATCTTGATTGGGCAAAAAGCTCTAGTGAGGATGTAGTTACAACACAACTATATCGTAAGGAAAATGATAGTAATGATTGGTTACTTGTTTATGAAGGTAAAAATGACGTAGAGCGTTATGTAGATAAAAAAGGGGCAGAAGGGAATGTATATAGTTATACGCTTGTGGCTATCGATGAGAGTAATTTAGAATCACCTCCATCACCTTCTGTTTCTATAAAAATCCCAACATCCAATAAGGAAAATCAAATTCGTAATTTTTATGGAGCTGTAAATAAGAATACAAGGGAAATACTTCTCACATGGGCTTATAGGAAAGATGATGTTCAAGAGTTTGAATTGTATAAAGCTGTAAAAGGAGAAAAACCAAGATTGCTTAGGGTAGTTCCTGCAGACATCAGACGTTTAACAGATACAAACCTTAAAATAAACACAAGTTATTTATATGGAATAAGAGCTGTTTTTAAGGATGGTAGGATATCAAGTTTAAAAAAAGTAACAGTAACGTATTAGTTCGCTTTCGCGAAAGCAAAAAAACATGAAAACACTTTTAAAAATAATTACAATATTAATTTTTGTAGTCACTTCTACCGAAGTGCAGGCGCAATATTGGGTGCGTTCAGATATCACTATGAATGATGCAGATGTTGTCATAGATGCACAAATAGAATTGGCTATACGTATCAATGGAAATGATATTATTAGCCTTATGGATCAGCAGGATGGAAATTCTAATGAGAGCGGTCCACGGGCTGTTGTAAATAGAGCATATAATGGTGCTTTTCCTAATCAAGTACAATTTTTTGATTTTGCATCTGGTTTTGCTATAACTCCTCCTGACCCAGGTCAGATGAGTTTATGTTATAACGGATTTGGAGGAAGTTCTACAACAAATGTACCTACCAATGGAAGTTTATTTTTAGGCCCTTTTGATGGAGGGAATAACACTACTTATTTTGGATGTGATGATATTATTGATCGAGGTCCTGTTGCTCAATTTTTTCAAGTATGGAGACTTAGAAATTTAACGCAACCTTCTAATAATACGAGATGTATTGAAGAATCTATTGTTCTAAACCCTGGAAACTTTGGTTCCTCTATAAGAAGCGTTCAATATAGGACTAGTACATCTGGCCCTTTTCAAACACTAGCATCTTTTGCTGATCCCGTAAATTCATATACGGTAGAACTAAGTACCGTACCTAATTTAACACCAGGAAATATTATGTTCCGTTTAAACTATGGAAATGGAATATTCACAAATATTGTTACGTATAGTATCACAGGATGTTCTCCAGATGTAATTGATATTGCTATAAACGATCCTGATTGTGCTGGAGACGATGGAGGATTTACAGTTACATTTGAAGAAGCTTTGAATGGAGATACCCTTTCTAATATAGGAGTCAGAAGTCCTGGACCAAATGGTGTTTTTGAAACCCCTTTTGATTTATCAACAGATGATATTCTTATAGGTGCTCAACCTAATACGGCTGTTGTAAATGGAGATCAATTTACGTATCCAAATGGATTACCTTCGGGTATATATGTTTTTAGATATCAAACAAACAATTCTAATTCTGTAGTAGAGTCAGACCCTTTTACTATAGTGGCTCCACCACCTATTGAGTATATAATAGAAGTAGCTTCTGAATTATCTTGTTTTGATTCTGAAGATGGAGCAGTACAGATTACTATTAACCCCAATAATAATGGTAGTATAGGAACACCTCCTTACTATTATACTATAGATAATGGCGCTCAAATGCCTTTTACTAGTATAAATACGATTGTATCTGGTTTAGGTTCTAATCAAATACAATTTAAAGTCTTTGACTCAAATGATTGTACAGAAAGATTATGAAAAATAAACAGATATACATATTATTTTTATTAATAGTAACTGTATCAACATCGGTTACTGCTCAAAATAGATATAAGATACAGTACCAAGGAACACGAAATACAGATTGTCTCGCTGATACGTATTATATTTTATTGAAAGAAGGAAGTGGAGTTAATGTATCTACTTTTGGACCTAATGCACATGAAATTGCAAGAATTGACAAAAATTCATCTACAAATACGACCTATAATGTTGATGAGGTTCTAAACACTTCAATAGATTATGCTCAAGTTCATAAATTTTCTGATGGATCAAATTCGGGATGTGTAGGTATGGATCCTTCGCCGCCTTTTTTATTCACAGCATTTGATTGTACTAGCAGCTCTTTTTCTTTTATTTGGCGTGGGGTAGATTGGGATCAGCGTATAGTGTATGAACTAGAATCTTTAACTATATATAACCCATCTTCTACAGGTCTTACACTTTTTGACTGTGAACCGCTCCCTGTTCAGTTTGCACCATTGTGTGATTCTAGGTATCGTGTAGAATATCAATTTGGTAATAATACATCTTCTTGGAGTACGCTATTACCCTATGCACAACGTGACAATAGAGTAGATATTAATTTTTCAGACTTCTCTGGTTTACAAGCAGGACAAAATATAAGATTAAGAGTTCGATATAATAATAGTCCACCTTTTGAATATTCAGATATTCTTACGATAAGTACACTGAGATGCGCTCCTGTCGTTACGAATATAAGTATAGAAAATACAACTTGTGTTTATACAAATGATGGTGGATTTACTTTAACATTTAACAGACCATTAGAAGCAGGTGAACGATTAGCAAATTTAGGATATGAAACACCAGGACCTAATGGTGTATTTGAGCCTAGCTCGGCTAGTAGTACAGATGACATATTATTTAATCTCAATCCTAATTTTGCAACATATTCAGGAACACAATATGTATTCCCGATAGAATTATCAACAGGTAGATACCGTTTTATATATCAATCTGAATTTCCAGCGCTTAATATTATTACTTCAGCTGAAGAAACAAATGATATCATTATTTCTTCACCCCCTCCATTAGAATATAATGTAACTATCAATTCTGAGATTTCTTGTTTTGAATCTAATGATGGAGCAGTATTAGTAGAAATAGATCCTGAAAATAATGGAGATATAGGTAGCCCTCCATATAGTTTTACTTTAAACGGAATTTCAAGTCTTGCAAATTTTTCTAATACTTCTTTTGTAATAGGAAATCTTGATAGCTCTCAAAATATAATTAAAGTTTTTGATTCTAATGATTGTACAGAAAGACAATAATTAATTATGTTGAAATTGACCAAAGACATAAAAAAAATACTTCCTATAGTACTACTACTAATAGGAACTACTTCTATAGGTCAAAATCTCTATAAAGTACAATACAATTTAACTTTAACTAGTCCTTTTACAGGTACAGAAATTACTTCTACTGAATATAGTATTCAATTTAGATCTGGAGCAAGTATATATAATTATTACAATGGTTTTACTTTTACTAACGAATCTATAACAACTGATAGAGATCTGATTGTCAATCTCCCTTTTGATCCTGACACTATTTTATTTACTGCATCTAGTATTGCCCAAGGAAATGTTCCTTGTGGTTTTCCTAGTCAAAATACAACACCTTATGATCCTACTACAGATTGTATCTTTTTACCCATAGCTGATATAGGCTGTACCATTCCTACAAGTAATGGCAATCCTTTAATTATGGCACGCATTGGTGGATTAGAAGCATTAAACACAACAAACGGTGGCAATCAATTAACAAGTTGTGATCCTCGAACGATTAGTACAATAAATTGTGCAGTCTTTTCTATGAGTTATAAGGTAGAATACCAAATAGGAGCCAATACAAGTACTTGGACAACATTATTACCTTACGCTAGAAGGAGTTCGGATTTTGAAATTCAGGCAAGCGATTTTTCAGGGTTAGATTCTAATAATCCCAATTTAAGGTTAAGAGTTTCTTATGACGAAAGTAACTCTACTATTAGTAGGCAGATATTACCTCTAAATTTTATACAATGCTCTCCTAGTATAGTAACTGTATCTTCTTCTAATACGCAATGTAATTATTCTCAAGATGGAGGGTTTATTGTTACATTTGATCGTCCTTTAAGTGCAAGTGAACAGCTTACAAGTGTATCTCTAAGATCAGCAGGAACGGATAATCTTTTAGACACGGCAGATGATATTCCTAATTTTCAATTTATTGCAAGTACAACGTATACGTCTAATCAGTTTACTTGGCCAATGCCCCTCCCTTCCAATACTTATAGATTAAGTTATCAAAGTGGTGGTGCAAATTCTTTGGAAGTATCTGACCCTATACTAATAAATTCTCCACCATCATTAGAATATGACATAAATGTGATTTCTGAGATATCTTGTTTTGATTCTCAAGATGGGGAGGTGCAGATTACAATTAATCCAAATAACAATGATAATATAGGCGCACCTCCCTATTATTATACGATAAATAATGACACTGATAATCCAATACCTTTTACCGGACAGACCACACTTGTATCTGGCTTAGGTACTAATCAATTGCAATTTAAAGTCTTTGATTCTAATGATTGCACAGAAAGAGAATAGCCTTATGAAAAAGAAATATACCTTACTCATTAGTTTTTTAGTATGTTTTGCTTTCGCGAAAGCACAAACAGAAATAACTACAACATTTGACACAACGCCAGGACCAACACTTGGGGATAAAATTGTTACAGTTGATTTTCAAGAACCAACTCAGATTAATATTACAAACATTGTTTCGAGTGATGTTACAGTAAATGGCGGTAATGATGGTTTTATAAATCTAAGAATTTCTGGAGGAACCCCTTTTTCTACAATAGGTTCTAATTCGTATATTGTGACAATCTTAAAAGGAGGTGTTATATATACTCCTGCTAGTTTTTCTGGAACAGAAAATGGCAACTTTTTTGATGTGAGCTTTACAATGTTAACTGCAAGTACTGGATTTCAAAGCTATGTTATCCAAGTACAAGATAGTAATATGTGTCTGGTCAGTACATCTGCTATTCAGATCAATCAACCTACAGCACTTACCATTGATTCTGCTCAAACAAGTATTTTACAACCTGTTTGTGATACAGATACAGGTAGTGTCACTTTAAGAGCACAAGGCGGTATCCCTAATTATCAATACCAATTACAACGTCAAGTTACTAGTGGACCTAGTTTTTCATTTATTAATGAAGGTAGTCCAGTTGTACTTGGGACAGGAACTAATTATTCAGTATCTGGATTAACAGAAGGAGTATATCGAGTACAAGTTACAGACGGAAATGGAAACGGAAATGCTATCATATTTTCGCAGCAATTTACTATTACTGTTCCTGATCCTTTAACATTTAACTTTGTCACTGCAGGAAATGTGAGTTGTCAAGGAGGTAATGATGGATTTATTACTATAAACGCTACCGGAGGCACAACACCATATATGTATCAATGGTTTAGGGATGAAATACCCTTTGCAAACACTCAAAATATATCTAATCTAAATGCAGGAGTATATCGTTTAGAGGTTACCTATAATGGCACTTCTTGTACTGATAGTATAAGTTTTCCTGATGATCGAATAGAAATTACAGAACCTGCAAACTCACTTAATGTTGTATTAGAAACATTAGGAATACAAAATCCTACAGGTGTAGGTCTTACTGATGGATCTATAAGTGTTGATGTAACTGGAGGTACACCTCTCTATACATATGTATGGACAGACGGTACAACAACAGTAGGCACAAATCAAGACCTTACAGGTGTAGGGGCAGGTACATATATGCTTACTGTAACAGACAGTAATGGATGTACAACGACTTTAACAGAAACTCTTATAGACCCTCAACCTGTAGTAGTCTCTATTCAAGAAACAAATTCTATAAATTGTAATGGAGAAACAGGAACATTATTAGCCACAGCAACAGGAGGTACAGGATCTTATACATATAGGTGGTTTACTGTTACGGGAGGTACAGCTGTAGACACAGGGGTAACAACACAAACGTTACCTAACATTATTGCTGGAAATTATAGAGTAGAAGTCACAGATACAAACAGCATTATTGATACTGAAGATTATATTTTGATAGAACCTAGTGCAATTAGTATTTCTAATATTTCAGTTACTGATGTCTTATGTCACGGAGGCACAAATGGAGCTATCAACCTTACTGCTTCAGGAGGTACTGGAGGATTATCATATGAATGGAGAGTGCAAGGGACAACTACTATAGTATCATCAAACTTGAATTTAGTAAATGTTAGTGCCGATATATATGTACTTACAGTAACAGATACTAATGGATGTACTCAAAATAGTTCCTCTATTGAAATAGATGAACCTGCAAATGAGCTTGCTATTACTCTTGATGTACAAACAAATGTACTTATTAATGGCCAAAACACAGGAAGTCTTGACATTTCAATTACGGGAGGTACTCCTACTTATACAATAAATTGGGCAAAATCTGGAGATCCTTCATTTTCTGAAACTACAGAAGATATTTCTGATCTTACTGCTGGAGAATACACAGTTACTGTAACTGACACTAATTTTTTTACAGGTGTTGGAAATGATGGATGTACAGCTTCTGCTACGTATATCATTACAGAGCCTGATTCACTTTCAGTAACTATCTCAGAAAATACAAGTATTCAATGTCATGGAGATTTAACCGGAGTTCTTGATGCAATAGTAATAGGAGGTGTATCTCCATATTCATATCAGTGGCAAGAATTTATAACAGGTTCTTTTGTGAATATTGCAGATCCTTCTGCTACAACTCCCCAACTTACAGGAAGAGGTACAGGAAATTATCGTGTAGAAGTCACTGATGCTAATAATGCGATTACAATGCAAGACTTTTTACTGGAAGAACCTTCATTAATTACAATTTCAAATATTAACATTCAAAATGCACTTTGTTTTGATGAAAATACAGGAAGTATTCAACTAGACGTTTCTGGAGGTACTGCTCCATTAAGTTATGAATGGAGAGATCAATCTAATACAATCATCTCATCTACTCAGGATCTTACAGCTATTGGTGAAGGGTCATATACGCTAACAGTCATTGATCAAAATAGTTGTTCTGTAAGTTCTACTGTTATAAATATTAGTCAACCAAGCGAACCACTATCTATCACGCAAGACGTTCTTACTAATCTTACAGGGTTTGAGACGAATGATGGAGCTATTAGTATAACTGTAAACGGAGGAACACTTCCGTATACGTATAATTGGATTAAAGATGGAGATGCTTCTTTTAGTGCTACTTCTCAAGACGTAACAAATCTAAGCGCTGGGACATATACTGTAACTGTAACAGATGGAAACGGATGTGTTACACAAGAAACATTTATTGTTACGCAACCTGAATTATTAGAAATTACAAACATCATAGAATCAAATTCTAACCTATGTTTTGGAGATACGACTGCTGATTTACAAGCTACAGTAACAGGAGGAGTTCCTACTTACATCTATTCTTGGTTTCTAAACACAGATCCAGGTACTATTCTTTCTACATCAGATTCTGTATTAAATCTTGCTGCTGGAACATATACCTTAATCGTTACAGATAATAATGGAAATAGTACTCAAAACACAAACATCACTGTAATAGAACCAACAAATTTTATTGTTACGGAAAGTCATACAAATATTCAATGTAATGGAGAGGCTACTGGATCTATAGATATTACAGTGAATGGAGGTACACCTTTTAACGTTGCGCCATTATATAATTATATTTGGAGTAATGGAGCTACTTCTCAAGATATAAATAATCTAACTGCCGGTATATATACTGTTACAATTACTGATGCTAATAATTGTCAAACAGACCTCACTGTAACAATCACACAACCTACAGCACTTACTATTGATAACAGTACGATTACAAATA
>CAYYSK010000052.1:0-1652 GCA_964474345.1 uncultured Flavobacteriaceae bacterium | reverse complement strand
AACAGATGCTAATGGATGTAGTATCGGACCAACTGATTTTCAAGTAACCGAACCTGATGAATTAATTGTTATGACTTCTATTACTGGGACAATTTTATGTAATGGAGATGCTACAGGGTCTATTACTGCTATAGCATCTGGAGGTGTTCCTTTCAGTACAACTCCTAATGATTATATATTTGAATGGATTAATGCTGATACTACTGTAACGGTTAGTACTGACTCCGTATTGATGAATGTGCCTGCGGGATCCTATTTTGTAGTAGTGACGGATGCCAATAATAATACTGTTATTAGTGATACCCTAGATATTACAGAACCAGAAGCAATTATTATTAACCTTACTGCAGATTTTGTGCTATGTGGAGATGGTCCTGATTGGACAATTGAATCTGACGTATCTGGAGGAATTATTGATACAGGAGATTATAATTATATATGGAACACGGGGGATAATACTGAAAATTTAATAAATGTTATTCCTGGAGATTATACGCTTTCCGTAAGTGATCAAAATGGGTGTATTGCTACAGCTTCTATCACTCTTACTGCTCCACCTACCTTAGAGGCAAATCCTATAATCACAGATGTTACCTGTTTTGAAGGTGATGATGGTATGATTACAGTAAATCCATCTGGAGGAACACCTCCTTATACGTTTGTGTGGAGTACTGGAGATACTACAAATACAATATCAAATTTAGTAGAAGGAATCTATGATCTTGCCATTATTGACAGTAAAGGATGTGACATTGTAGAAAGCTATATTATTACTCAAGGAGATGAAATTAGTATAGATCTAGGAGAAGATGTGACACTATGTATAGATCAAACATTAGTACTTGATGCTTCTATCCAAGATAGTGCTAGTTATTCTTGGACTTCTGACAACGGGTTCACAAGTGATACTGCAATTGTAGAACTAGTAGAATCTGGCACGTATTCTGTTACAGCTACTAACGCTAGTGGATGTATTGTTACAGATCAAATCACTATAAATAGAAGTGATGTAGAGATAAATGCTGAGTTCTTGATTTCATCACAAGTTTTTACAGATGAACCTGTGATCATTGTTCAAGTAAGCGATCCTATTCCTAGCACTGTAGAATGGATTTTTCCTGAAGAGGCTACTGTTTTATTTTCTGATAATGATATTGCTGAAATACGTTTTGATATTCCTGGTGTCTATGAAATTTCAATGATGATAAGTAATGGATCCTGTACAGATATTGAAACTAAAGAAATCATTGTTATTGACAGTGAAGATTTTGATGTTAATCTAGATGAAACCGAAAGCCCTATTATTAGATCATTTATGGTTTTTCCGAATCCTAGTAATGGTGTATTTACGTTAGAAATTGAGCTTCGGGAAATATTGCCTATAAGTGCTAAAATATTTACTTTAAATAGTAACATTCCTGTTAGTGAAAAGCTCTTAACAGGACAGGATCATTATATGGAACCATATAACTTGTCACTAACGTCTGGGGTGTATTTCCTTCTTATTGAAGCACCAAATTCAACAGTTCTAAAAAAATTAATCATTCAATAGGTACATATCATAAAGTTTCTATAATTAGTTTGAAATTAGATGCTAAATTTAACCCGAATTATGCATTAGAAAATCTATTACAGCTTGAATGTACTGCAAA
>CAYYSK010000051.1:0-16763 GCA_964474345.1 uncultured Flavobacteriaceae bacterium | reverse complement strand
CCCCGAGGCTTGCCTCGAAATTAAAATTCAGTTTCGTATAAATGCCTCGTGGACTAAATCAATCATGATCTTTAAAAATCACATTACAATTCTTATATTAATATTTGTATAGTGATGTATTAGAAGTAATTATATTATTTATTTTAAAATGATGATGACAGAAGAAATGCGAATAAAAGAAATGAGTTTTGATAGAGTGATCAAAATGAAAGTAGTCATCACTTCTTTTTTATTGACTTTTGAGCTACACAAAATAGTATTTTAGAAAATGATTTTATATCCATAGTAATGCTTTTAATCCAGCATTGCAGATGGTGATTGTAGCAATTAATTTAGATGCTAAAAATCTGTAAACTACAGCTCCCCTCTCCCTTCTTATTCCTATCTTTAGCCAGCTAAAGATTAATTATGAATTCATTACTTGTTGCAGATACGGTTTCTAAAAAATTTGGAAACTTTACTGCACTCAATGGAGTATCTATCGACGTGCCTCAAGGAAGTATTTTTGGACTTCTAGGTCCAAATGGAGCCGGTAAAACAACTCTTATACGTATTATCAATCAGATTACAATGCCTGATACTGGAGATGTCACTTTAGATGGTGATACTTTAAAGCAACATCATATTCGTGATATCGGATATATGCCAGAAGAACGTGGATTATATAAATCTATGAAAGTTGGAGAGCAGGTACTATATCTAGCACAATTGAAAGGTCTTACAAAGACAGAAGCTCAAAAAAAAGCAAAACATTGGTTTGAAAAATTAGAAATAAGTGCTTGGTGGGGAAAGAAAATTCAAGAACTTTCTAAAGGGCAAGCACAAAAAATTCAATTTGTAGTAACTGTAATGCACAACCCTAAATTACTCATTTTTGATGAGCCTTTTAGTGGTTTTGATCCTATTAATGCAAACCTCATTAAAGATGAAATTCTTCAATTAAGAAATGAAGGCGCTACCGTTATATTCTCAACACACCGTATGGAATCGGTAGAAGAATTATGCGATCATATAGCGCTCATACATAAATCAAATAAAATTCTAGATGGCGAGATCAATGCAATCAAGCGTCAGTATAGAAATAATACATTTGAAATAGGTGTAGAGATGGATAAAACTGCTTTCGCGAAAGCGGAATCAGAGATAACTACAAAATTTGATAGTACTCCAGCAACATTTAAGTCATTAGGAGACGAACTAAAACTACGTATCAGATTAGGAGACACAGGAAGTCCCAATGCTTTATTACAAGAATTACAATCATACGGACAAGTCACACATTTTACAGAAGTGATTCCTAGTGTCAATGATATTTTTATTAAAACCGTAAATCAAAGCATATGAGTATGTTATCATTGATTATAAAACGGGAATACAAAGCAAGAGTCCGTAATAAGTCATTTTTGATCATGACATTTTTAAGCCCGCTTATTGTGGTAGGGATGATCTTATTAATTACGTATTTAACACAATTAAATAGCGATACAAAACGTGTAATTACTATTGTAGATGATTCAGGATTGATTGAATCAGAATTTAGTAATACAGATCAAACTACATATATAAATCTATCAGATGAAGGACTAGAAGTTGCTAAAGTAATTTCTGAAAAAGAAGGATATTATGGACTTATTCATATTCCTAATGATAGAAATGAGATGGTGTCTCAAGTGAGATTTTTTGGAAAAGAAACACCTTCTTTTAGGTTAGTAGATATTATTGAGAAAAAAATAGAAAAAAAATTGACTGATTTGACATTAATTGATAACGATGTTGACCTTACAGTGATTGAAAACTCAAAAAGTGATATTAACCTTGCTATCGAGAATTATTCTGGAGAGAAATCTTCAAAAGTGAGTAATTGGGTAAAAGCAGGTTTTGGAGGTGCCGCAGGATATTTATTGATGATGTTTATTATCATATACGGAAATATGGTAATGCGTAGTGTTATAGAAGAAAAGACAAATCGAATAATAGAAGTTATTATTTCTTCGGTAAAACCTTTTCAATTAATGATGGGAAAAATACTAGGTACAACCATGGCGGGAATCACACAATTTTCTATCTGGGTGGTATTAGGAGGAATATTACTCATAGTATTACAATTTATAGTAGGTGTTGATCCTAGTGTTACAGAAAATATGACAAATTCTGAAATACAAGAAATCCTCAAAGATCAAAGTATGATTGTTCAAGTAATAGAAGAAGCAAAAAAACTTCCATTATTACAACTTGTTTTTGGGTTCCTGATTTATTTTATAGGAGGATATTTCTTATACAGCTCTATTTATGCAGCTATTGGAGCAGCAGTAGATAATGAGACAGATACACAGCAATTTATGTTGCCTATTATTATGCCATTAATGCTTGCCATTTATGTAGGTTTTTTTGCTGTAATAGATAACCCTCATGGGACTGTTGCTACCATATTCTCTATTATTCCTCTTACATCTCCTATTGTAATGCTTATGCGTATTCCTTTTGATGTTCCTACTTGGCAAATTGCATTGTCAGTAACCTTATTAATAACATCATTTGTTTTTACTGTTTGGTTTGGATCAAAAATTTATAGAGTAGGGATTTTAATGTATGGTAAAAAACCAACCTACAAGGAACTCTTTAAATGGTTGAAATACTAATATGCTTCAAGAAGATACAGTAGATAAAGTAAAAGATGTTATCACTCAAGATGTATGGGGGAGTATTAAGGAATTCCTTAATTGGGGTTTTCATTTTGGTTCTGGAAAAGAAAAAATCCATATTACAATAGGAACTTTTTTATTAATTGTAATCTCATTTATTATAGTAAATAGGTTACTCTCGCTTTCGCGAAAAATAGTTACCAAAAAATTACCCGAAGATGATAGTAATAAATTCAATAGCATCTTCACATTTTTAAAATACCTTATATACATACTTGTTGTAATCGCTGTATTGAGTGCATCTGGTGTCGATGTAACTGTATTTTTAACAGCTTCTGCAGCATTGTTTGTAGGATTAGGTTTTGCGTTACAAACACTTTTTCAAGATGTGCTTTCAGGGATTTTTATTATACTAGATCAAACGTTACATATAGGAGATATCGTTGAATTTGATGATGGAAAAGTGGGACGCGTATTTGATATAAAATTAAGGACAACAAGAGCATTAACAAGAGATGACAAAGTTATCGTAATACCTAATCATAAGTTCCTGACAGAAAAAGTATATAATTGGACTCAAAATCATAAAACGACAAGAGAAAGTGTTTCTGTAGGTGTAGCTTATGGAAGTGATACACATCTTGTTTCAGAATTACTTATTAAAAGTTTAGAAAAACAAGAAGGAGTACTTAAGCGTCCAGAGCCTTATGTGTTGTTTGAAGATTTTGGCGATTCTGCATTACATTTTAGTTTGTATTTTTTTACTAGTAATAGTTTTGCAGATCCTCGTATAAAAAGCGATATAAGATTTGCAATAGATAAATTGTTTAAAGAAAATAATATTTCTATTCCGTTCCCACAAAGGGAAGTACATATGTATAATAAAAAGGAATAGTATTTGATTCTGTAGAAGTATAAAACCACATAATATGCCTAAAATTTTAATAATAGAAGACGAAGCTGCGATACGCAGAGTACTTTCAAAAATTCTTTCAGAAGAGAGTAAAGAATATCAAGTAGAAGAGGCCGAAGATGGATTAGAAGGCATAAACAAGATAAAAGAGACAGATTATGATCTGGTACTATGCGATATTAAAATGCCTAAAATGGATGGGGTTGAAGTATTGGAAACTGCAAAAAAACTAAAACCAGAAACACCTATGGTAATGATTTCTGGCCATGGAGATTTGGACACTGCTGTAAATACGATGCGTTTAGGAGCGTTTGATTATATTTCTAAACCCCCAGACTTAAATAGACTCCTCAATACAGTACGCAATGCTCTAGATAAGAAAAACCTTGTTGTAGAAAATAAATTACTCAAAAAGAAGGTGAGTAAAAAATATGAAATGATAGGGGATAGTGCTGGAATTACTCAGATTAAAGAAATGATAGAGAAAGTAGCTGCTACTGATGCTAGAGTATTAGTAACTGGCCCTAATGGAACAGGAAAAGAGTTGGTGGCACATTGGTTACATGAAAAGAGTGAACGATCTAATGGCCCTTTGATAGAAGTGAACTGTGCAGCAATTCCTTCTGAGTTAATAGAAAGTGAACTTTTTGGCCATGTAAAAGGAGCATTTACGTCTGCAAATAAAGATAGAGCTGGAAAATTTGAAGCAGCAAATGGAGGTACTATATTCCTAGATGAAATAGGGGATATGAGTCTTTCTGCACAAGCAAAAGTATTAAGGGCACTTCAAGAGAGTCGTGTGCAACGAGTAGGAAGTGATAAAGACATCAAAGTAAATGTACGCGTAGTAGCAGCAACTAATAAAAACCTTAAGAAAGAAATTGAAGAAGGAAGATTCAGAGAAGATTTATATCATAGACTTGCAGTAATTCTTATTCAAGTACCCGCATTAAATGATCGAAGAGATGATATCCCATTATTGATACATCATTTTGCAAAAAAAATATCTGGGGAGCAGGGTACAACAGAAAAGAAATTTTCTGATAAAGCTATTAAGTTATTGCAAGATTATGATTGGACAGGAAACATTCGGGAATTACGCAATGTGGTAGAACGCCTTATTATATTGAGTGGTACAGAGGTGTCTGAGGCAGATGTAAAACTATTTGCTAGTAAGTAATAATAACTCTTGAACTTATTTCAAACACAAAAAACTCCGAGATTATACATCTCGGAGTTTTTTATACTTATTTAAGTAATCGAATATTGTTACTTAGTTTTTAACAAATCTCTTTGTTGCAACACCATTATCAGTAGTTATTTGAGCAAAATAAACACCAGTTGCTAACTCACTTGTTGCAATAGTGTTATTACCAATAGCATCTATAGAAGATGATAATACTACTTGACCATTAATGTTAATTACATTAACGTTAGCAGCACCAAAGCTTCTTGAGAAGTTGATGTTTAAATCTCCATTTGTTGGATTAGGGAAAAGTGAGATGTTATCAGAAAGAACATTGTCCTCTACAGATAAAACTTCTTCTCCGACAGCATTGATTGTCCAAGCGTTTGTTAAACCAAACCCAGCTAGATCAACGATATCATCATTTCCAAGACATCCTAGACTTCTGATCCAAGAAATTTGTCCATTTACATTAAGACCACCAGATCCTATTGTAACGTTAGTAACACCATCATTAGGATATGCTGTTAATATAACAACTTCTGACCCAGCAGGGATTAAAGCGTCAATAGCAACATCTCTAAGAACACCTCCGTCTCCGTCAAATAATACATCTGTAGTAGAAGCTATTTCAGTTAAAGTTCCCGTAGGAAAAGTAGCATCTGTTGTAAAAACAGTAATAGTTACGGTAAGACCTTCAGCAGGTGCACCAGCTAAACTTCCTCCACCAGCACCGTATTGTATAGTATTGATTTGGAAATCTTCCATAATACCAAAATCTGTTAATACATACGATCTGAATGCATCAAGTTCTTGAATGTTTCCTGCTCCACAGAAAACACCTCCATCAATAAGATCAGGAGAGTCAGAACCAGTTAAAGTAATTTGAGCGTTAAGAGTAATACCAGCAATAAATGCAAGTAGAAATAAAGTAGTTTTCTTCATGTTGTTTATAATTATAATTAAAAATAATGCGCTAATATATGAATAAATCGTTAATAATTATAAGATGTCATAAGCTTTTACAGTACTATATTGCATAAAAAATAGAAAAAGGTGATATTTTTAAATAATTATGGAAAAATTGAGTCATTATCGAGTTACAAATAAAGTAACTCTCAAAGATACAGAAGGAGTAAAAATATCAGAACTCCCAGAAAAAGAATTAGAACGTACATTGCGTAAAGTCCGAAAAAAACTTGGTAAACTCCAAGATACTATATATGCCCATGATAAATATAGTGTTTTAGTTTGTTTACAAGGAATGGATACTTCTGGAAAAGATAGTTTAATACGAGAAGTTTTTAAAGATTTTAATGTAAGAGGCGTAGAGGTGCATAGTTTTAAAGTACCTACAGATTTAGAACTAGGTCATGATTATTTATGGCGACATTATATTGCGTTACCACAACGTGGTAAGTTTGGAGTTTTCAATAGAACACATTATGAAAATGTATTAGTGACTAGAGTACATCCAGAATATATTTTAGGAGAAAACCTGTCAAATATAAATTCTGTAGATGATATAGATGATGCATTTTGGGACAAACGTTTTGAACAGATTAATAATTTTGAAAAGCACATTTCAGAAAATGGAACCCTCATTTATAAGTTTTTCTTGCACCTTTCTAAAGAAGAACAAAAGAATAGATTATTACGTCGTTTAGAAAAAAAAGAAAAAAATTGGAAGTTTTCTGCTGGAGATTTGAAAGAACGTAAACTATGGGACGACTATCAACGTTATTATGAAGATGCAATTAATCGCACATCCAAACCTCATGCACCTTGGTATATAATTCCAGCAGATAATAAACCAGCGGCTAGGCTAGCTGTTGCAAGTATTCTGTTAGAACAATTAAGTGCTTATGAAGATATTCAAGAACCAGAATTGGATGCAAAGACAAAGGCAAACATAGACGAGTATAAGGCACAATTAAATAATGAATAAATTCAAAGTAATGTTAAAAAAACTACTATTTATAATTTTGATAATTGGTGTATCTGCTTTCGCGAAAGCGCAAGATGACTCACTACAAATCAGAAAAATATATGATACTGCTTTAAAAGATGGAAATAGTTATGAATGGCTTAATTATTTATCCAATCAAATTGGATCACGATTAAGCGGTAGTTTGGGGGCAGAACAAGCTGTCGAATGGACTAAAGAACAGTTAGATAGTATAGGACTAGATAAAGTGTGGTTACAACCAGTGATGGTTCCTAAATGGGTACGCGGATTACCAGAGTATGCATTTATAGAAACTGGATTAGGTGAAACAACACAGGTTCCTATATGTGCATTAGGAGGGTCTATAGCAACTCCTAATGGAGGTGTGAAAGCACCAGTGATTGAAGTGCAGAGTATCGAAGAAATTGAGCAATTAGGAGCTTCAAATATTGGAGGTAAAATAGTCTTTTTTAATAGACCAATGCAATCAGATGTAATAGATACTTTTAAGGCCTACGGTGGTTGTGTAGATCAACGATATAGTGGAGCAGAAGCGGCTGCAACGTATGGAGCAGTAGGGGTGATTGTACGATCAGTGACTCATAGCCTTGATGATTATCCGCATACAGGGGCAATGTCTTATGGAGATTTAAACAAATCACAACGTATTCCTGCAGCAGCTATAAGTACTAATGGAGCAGAATTATTAAGCACACTCCTTAAATTAAATCCAAAAACAAAATTCTTTTTTTCAATGTCTTGTAAAAACCTTCCAGATGTAAAATCTTATAATGTGATAGGAGAGATTACAGGAAGTAAATACCCTAATCGTTATATGGTTGTAGGTGGACACTTAGATTCTTGGGATTTGGGTGATGGATCTCATGACGATGGAGCAGGTGTTGTTCAGAGTATGGAAGTAGTACGTATACTTAAATCAATTAATTATAAACCAAAACACAGTATTAGAGTTGTTCTTTTTATGAATGAAGAAAATGGTTTACGAGGTGGGCGTAAATATGCTGAGATTGCAAAAAATAAAAATGAAAAACATGTATTTGCATTAGAAAGTGATGCAGGTGGTTTTACACCTCGTGGTTTTTCTTTTGATACTGATGATCGTAATTATAATGAAATCTTAAGTTGGAAGCCATTATTTGAACCTTATTTTATACACTCTTTTGTAAGAGGAGGTAGTGGAGCAGATATAGGACCTCTTAAAGGTAATGGAACTGTTCTTGCTGGATTACGACCAGATTCTCAACGTTATTTTGATCATCACCATGCAGCAAATGATACTTTTGATGCAGTTAATAAAAGAGAACTTGAACTAGGTGCAGCAACAATGACTGGATTGATCTATATGATGGATAACTATATACAAAAACCCGGTAAGTTATTTACTGTACCTATAAAGGAATAGATGAATTTAGATATTATAAAAAGGAAGCAAATTTGCTTCCTTTTTTTCATTTATCCCGAATTATTCATTAGAACTTCGTAATGAAGTGCAAAACGATACTAAACACTAGTGCTTTCTTGCTTTTAGTATAGCATCGCTATGGTTAAAGTAAAAAACACAGCGTAGTGATAGTGTTTGCAGTTGTTTTGTGATGTAATAGATTTTCTATCATATAACTTTAATTTTATTATGTTGGCTATTTTTACTTGAAATACGAGCTTGCTCATCAAGAACTAATGCATAATTTGGGTTTATGTAATGAGTAATTCTTTTTCTTGATATCTTTTAATGCCAGTAGCAATCATCTTTGTAATATGATTTTTTAAATCATCATCTAGTTTTTTTATATGAAAACAACTTTTACCTTTAAGGCATTTACGCAATTCAGGAGCTATGTTTTCAAAATAAATTGGATCTGTGTATATAGGAAAAAAATAAAGACGAGCATCTTTGGATTTTGGAATAACACTGGCAAAATAAATGCCATCTACTTTTTGTTTTCCTTGCATAGTAGGAATTGTTCCAGCAGCTTCTAGGCCACTTTCATCATCTTTTCTGAGTTGTAATTGTCTTAGATGTTTTTTTATGATAATACGTAATTCTTGATCTATTTCTTTAGGGTCTGTAATCATAATTTAAATATTTTTTCTAAGTATTCGCCATCAGGTATAGCATTCCAAGAAGTTATTAATTGGATATATTTTGCACGAATATGTGTTAGTGTTTCTTCTGTGAGAATACCTGGAAAGGGAAGCTTGTTTTCAGCTAAGATTTCTTGTGCCTGACCTAGAAAATCAATAGGAGAAGATGCATTAAAATGTTCTATCATTAATAAATTAACAAGATGTTCAGTAATAAGAGATTCTTCTGGAAGGTTGGTGCCTTTTAAAGCTTCAGGCTTTTGGTGCTCAGGTAATTCAAAATCTGAAATATGTACTCCCTGAGCAATCATACCAAAAAAAGCATTTTTAAAACATAAAGTTTCTTCTATTGCCATATGAGCAAGGTCATGATATTCTGTATTTGGATAAAGTTTCGACCAGGTTATGCTATTATCTTGTCTAATGCATTTTAGGATAACCTTTTTTTTTGATTTTTTATGTAATTGTACTCTTAGCATCATGGTCAATAAATATAGCTTTAATCTAGATTAAAAAATAATGATAAATTCCTAGGAACCGCGTCTATAAGTTGCGTAGCATACCTTATTTTTGATGTTGCAAATCTATATAGCATTTTTAAATAAATGTGTTGGAAAACATACCCATGCAATTTAATAGATATTCTAAAGAATTTAAGACTAATCTTGTTATAGCTTATCCCATAATGTTGGGACAGTTGGGGCATATTCTTGTAGCATTAGTAGATAATTTGATGGTAGGGCGTCTTGGAGCACCACAACTTGCAGCCGTAAGCTTGGGGAATAGTCTTGTGTTTATAGCATTATCATTAGGGATAGGGTTTTCGTTTGCAATTACGCCTTTAATAGCAGAAGCCGATGGGGCAAAAGATGTGAAAAAAGGACGTTTACACTTCCATCATGGGGTTATTATGTGTGCTGTAAATGGAGTTTTATTATTTTTAGCCTTACTAGTAGCAAAACCAGTTTTGTACTATCTGGACCAACCAGAAGAAGTAGTGGTGCTAGCGCTTCCATACCTTGAGATTGTTGCGTTCTCTATGATTCCTTTAATGATATTTCAAGCATTTAAGCAATTTGCAGATGGTCTCTCTCAAACTCGTTATGCTATGTATGCTACTTTAGTGGCAAATGTCATAAATGTAATTTTTAATTACTTCTTGATCTATGGTCTTTGGATCTTTCCAAGATTAGAAGTAGAAGGAGCTGCATGGGGTACATTAATCTCTCGTTTCTTTATGTTAGGATTGCTACTATATATGCTTTCGCGAAAGCGTATATTCAAGCCTTATTTTCAGATTTCAAATACATCACATATTAAGTGGTCAGAATTTCGAGAATTATTTCGTTTAGGTTTTCCTACAGCTTTACAAATGCTTTTTGAGGTAGGAATTTTTACTGCAGCTATTTTTTTATCAGGGATCATAGGGACAAATGCGCAGGCTGCAAATCAAATAGCACTTAATTTATCTTCTATGACCTTTATGATTGCCGTAGGTCTTGGTGTGACAGCAACTATACGTGTAGGAAATCAAAAAGGAAAAGCAGATTTCCCTAATTTGAGACGTATTGCTATTTCTATCTTTCTCCTTGTATTTCTAATTGAAGCTGTATTTGCAGTAGCATTTATACTTTTTAAAGATATATTACCTCCTTTGTATGTAGAAAATTCAGAAGTTATTATAATTGCCGCTCAGTTGTTAATTGTAGCAGCATTATTTCAATTAAGTGACGGTATTCAAGTAACTATATTAGGAGCATTACGAGGTTTACAAGATGTGAATATCCCAACAGGAATTTGTTTTATAGCTTATTGGATGATAGGATTTCCTGTGAGCTGGTATTTAGGAAAAGAAGATCAGATGGGAACGCAAGGAATTTGGTTAGGACTATTAGCAGGCTTAACAGCCTCAGCCATCATGCTCTATTTTAGATTTAACTACCTTAGCAAAAAAATGATTCATGGAATGCCTACAGAAGTATTAACAGTGATAGAGGAAAATAGCAAAGATGATTGATTTATAAAGTCGATTTACTTTTAAAAATAATACAATACATAAAATGACGATTCCAAAATTTCTTATAGGTGATAATTCTGAACATCCAGATGCTATTTTTGTGATCCATACAGAATTCCCAAGATTTATAATTGATCTTACAAAGGATGAAATCCAATGGTTTGAGGAATTTGATAAACAAGATGAAGCCGAACTTTCCACCGAAACTGAAAATGCAATAAAAGAAGCAACAGCTTTTTATGATGCTGAGATTGCAAAGTATGAGGATGATTAATATCTGTCTATATGGAAACACTGATAGAATATGATCAAGAACTTTTTTTATTTCTGAATGGATTAGGAACTGAATCTTGGGATGGATTTTGGCTTGTAGTAACGAATAAACTATCCTCTATTCCCTTATATGCATTATTACTATTTTTTATATATCAGAAATATGGCATAAAAGGAACTATAATTACTGTCCTTGTAGTAGCTGCTATGATTACGAGTACAGATCAACTTTCAGACTTTTTTAAACATTTTATTCAAAGACCGCGTCCTTGTAAACTATTTTCTTGGGATGAGACTATGCGATTTATAGCTCCACGCTGTGGTCGTTATGGCTATTTTTCTGGACATGCAACGAGTAGTATGGCTACAGCTGTTTTTGCAGGATTAGCATTGCAATCTAAATATCGATATCTCATTTTTATCCTATTATTCTGGGCAATATTTATAGGATATAGCCGTATTTATGTCGGTGTGCATTATCCAGCAGATGTCATTACAGGTATGATTGTAGGAAGTGTTTTAGGGTATATTTTTTATAGACTACAACAATTTTTTATTACTACATATACTAAAGCATAGTGGTATACATCAATTGCAAAATGGCACTCTATTTTTGTTAACGTAAATTAACAAATACCTCTTTTCATTTTGGTTATCTTCGAGGCTCAATTTGAAGAACATTTTTATGAAAACACTTCGTGTATTTAGTTTATTATGTATTATAGCTTTAAGTATCTTTTCTTGTACGCAAGAAAACACCGCCACTAATACTTCAAAAAATCGGGAATTTAATGTTCCATTTGAAAAATTCACTTTAGATAATGGACTTACTGTGATTTTACATAAGGATACTTCAGACCCTGTTGTCGCTGTTGCATTAACTACTCATGTTGGCTCAGCAAGAGAAATAGAAGGGCGTACAGGCTTTGCTCATTTATTTGAACATTTATTGTTTTTAGAATCAGAAAACTTAGGAAAAGGAGGACTCGATAAAATGAGTGCGCGTATTGGCGGATCTGGAGCCAATGGATCTACAAGTAGGGATAGAACAAATTATTTTCAAACAGTTCCTAAAGATGCATTAGAGAAAATGATTTGGGCAGAAGCAGATAAGCTAGGATATTTTATAAACACAGTAACAGATCCTGTTCTTGCCAAGGAAAAACAAGTTGTTAAAAACGAAAAACGCCAAAGTGTAGATAATCGTCCATATGGACATGTCCAATATATTGTAGATAAGAATTTATATCCGAAAGGACATCCATACAATTGGCAAGTCATAGGATCTCTGGAAGATTTGCAGAATGCAACCTTACAAGATGTTAAAAACTTTTATAATCGCTGGTATACACCTAATAATACAGTGTTAACCATTGCAGGAGATTTCGATACAGCACAAACAAAAGCATGGGTACACAAATATTTTGATGAAATTAAAAGAGGTGAAGATATTCCAGCATTAGAAAAGCCAAAAATCACAGTTGCAGAAACTAAAAAACTGTATTATGAAGATAACTTTGCACGTGTGCCACAACTCACAATGACCTGGCCCACAGTACCTATATATCATAAGGATTCTTATGTACTAAATATTTTGTCTACATATTTATCAGATGGAAAACAAGCACCATTTAATGAAGTCTTAGTTGATGATAAAAAAGTAACCTCTGGAGTGACAATGTTCAATAGAGGGTCTGAATTGGCAGGACAATTCCGTTTGCAAATTCGCGCTTTTAATGGTAAAGATTTAGATGAGATTGCAAGTGGGATTAATACCGCTTTCGCAAAATTTGAATCAGAAGGAATTCCACAGTCTGCAATAGATCGTATCAAAGCAGGTCAAGAAACTAATTTTTATGGAGGATTGTCTAGTGTTCTAGGGAAAGGGTTTCAGTTAGCACAATATGAAATATTTGCTGGTGACCCTGGATATATAGAAAAAGATATAGAAAACATCTTAGCAGTAACTACAGAAGATGTAGTTCGAGTTTATAACACCTACATTAAAGATCAGCATTATATAGCAACAAGTTTTGTTCCTAATGGACAAGTAGACATGGCATTAGAAAACTCAATACCAGCAGAGGTTGCCGAAGAAAAAATAGTAGAAGGTGCCGAAGCATCTTTTGATGCAAGCATTGTTGCTACTTATGAAAAAACACCTTCTTCATTTGATCGCTCTATAGAACCTCCATATGGTACAAGTCCAGCACTTAATATTCCTCAAGTATGGGAAACTTCTTTAGGATCCGGACTAAAAGTATATGGAATCGAAAATGATGAGGTTCCTTTAGTACAATTTCGATTGAGTTTTGAAGGAGGATTACTTCTTGAAAACCCAAATAAAGTGGGTGTCTCTAATTTACTAGCTCGTTTAATGACTAAAGGAACGGCTACAAAAACAACGGCACAATTAGAAGAAGCTATAGAAAGTCTTGGAGCTTCTATTAATGTATTTGCAACAGATGAAAGTGTGATCGTATCTGGAAACACATTGGCTAAAAATTATGAGGCAACTATTGCTCTGGTAGAAGAAATATTAGTACAACCTAGATGGGATAGTGAAGAATTTGATCTTATTAAAGAGAGTGTAAAGAGTCAGATCGTACAACAACAAGCAAACCCTAACAGTATTGCAGCAAATGAGTATGCAAAACTTATCTATGGAGATACCCATATTTTATCACATAATAGTTTAGGAACATTAGCTTCAGTTACAGCAATAACATTAAATGATTTAAAAGCATATTATAAAAATATATCTCCTACAGTTGGAAAAATGTATGTAGTAGGTGATATAAAACAACATAGAGTGACAGAGTCATTAGCAGGAATAGATACTAAGATGGAAGCTGCAGAAGTAACGATTCCAACGTATGAGATGCCTACTAGACCAGCGCAATCAAAAATATATTTCTATGACGTTCCCGGAGCAAAACAATCAGTACTACGTTTTGGATATCCTGGATTGGCAGCAACAGATCCAGATTACTACCCAGCTCGTATCATGAATTATCGACTTGGTGGAGGAGGGTTTGCTTCGCAACTTACTCAACAATTAAGAGAAGGAAAAGGGTATACATACGGAATAGGATCTAACTTTAGCGGAAGTGCTATTCCTGGAGCTTTTACTATTTCAAGTGGTGTACGTTCTAATGTGACTTATGAAAGTGCTGCCTTAGTAAAAGAAATACTTGAAAATTATGGTAAAAACTATACAGAAAATGATCTTGAAGTATCAAAGAGTTTTTTAATTAAGAGTAATGCACGTGCTTTTGAAACTTCAGGAGCAAAACTCGGAATGCTTTCCAATATTGCAGAACTTCATCTTCCTGTAGATTATGCAAAACAAAGAGAAGCTGTTGTAAATGGAATGACTGTAGATGCGATTAAAGCACTTTCTAATAAATACTTGGATCCTAATAAGATGATTTACCTTGTGGTAGGAGATGCAAAAACGCAGCTTGAAAAATTAGAGAAATTAGGATATGGAACCCCTGTCTTGTTAAATAAAAGAGAGGCTATTAAAAAGTAAATAAATAACCTATGAAATTCCTGAAGCTCTTTGTTGTTCTTGTTTTTTTGAATAGCATACTTCCTGCTTGTTCAAATAAGAAGAAGATAAAAGATGTTACAGATGCTTATTTTAATATGGTAACTCCAAAATTTAAAGGAGATATTGCCATGGAAACAACAACATTTGTAGAACAATTCTGGAGAGTTGCAGGTAATACAGGATTTAATAAAACTATATATAAAATAACTGAACAATTAGAAGCATCTGGATATGTAAAAGAGTCTAAAGCAACAGAAGAAGCTATTCTTACATATAGAATAGAGAAAAGGTCTATGAAAAGACCTACTTGGGAACCTGTAGATGCTAGTCTTACTATCCTAGGAGAAGAAATCCCTTTATTAGAATATACGTCTAATAGAAATATGATCTATCAATATGCGAGCTCGACACCTTCTGATGGTGTTACAGCAGAAGTAGTGTATATAGAAGACGATAGTGATCTTATTACAAAAGATGTAACTGGGAAAATAGTTTTTTCTGAAATGAGTGGGTATCGACTATATACATCTGCCATTGTAAAGGGAGGAGCATTAGGAATAATTACCTATAACAATCCAGCATATGTACAGCCAGAAAAAAATAGTACTTCTATTCAATTTAGGGGTATGCCTTATACTAAAGGAGTACCTGCTTGGGGAATTGCACTATCCTATGACGCTAAAGAAAGATTGCAAAAAGCACTATCTAAAGGGAGAGTAAGAGCAAAAGTAACAATCAAAACAAACATCTATCCCTCGGAAGAGTTGACAGTTATAGCTACTGTAAAAGGAGTAGAGCTACCTAAAGAAAGTTTAGTTTTTAGTGCGCATATTCAAGAACCTGGAGCAAATGATAATGCTACAGGAGTAGGTACTCAACTAGAAATGGCAGTACTAACAGCTGATCTTATCAAAAGTAAAAAACTAAACCTCAAAAGAACATTGACATTTCTTTGGGGAGATGAGATAATTTCTACACGTCGTTATATACAAGAAAAAGAAAAACGAACTTCAGATATTAATTGGGGAGTTAGTTTAGATATGGTAGGGGAGAATACGGCGATTACAGGAGGAACATTTCTAATAGAGAAAATGCCTGACCCAAGTGCTATATGGACAAGAGGGAACGATAAACACTCAGAATGGGGAGGAGAGCAGATGGAGCTAGAAGATATGAAGCCTCATTACCTCAATGATTTTATGATTACTGTTTTTGAAGATCAAGGGAGCCGAGCTGACTGGATAGTAAAAACAAATCCTTTTGAAGGGGGGAGTGATCACACTCCATTTTTAGATGCAAACCTTCCTGGGATATTATTATGGCATTTTACAGATCAATTTTACCATACAGATAATGATCGTATAGATAAAGTGTCACAAGAAACCATGAAAAATGTAGGGACTGCGGCTCTAGTTAGTGCGTATACATTGCTTAATAGTGATGAGACAACTGCAACTCAAATTATTGAAAAGGTATTAGAAACTGCTAAAAACAGATTAACTACAGAATTTGAATTAAGCAAAGATGCTATAAAAAATGGAGCTTCTAAAGAGAGTCAAATAAAGATACTTAATGCCTGGAGTGATTGGTATATAAAAACCCTAGCGACAGTAAAAGATATGACTTCTGATTCTTATATAGATGAAGAAATTAAAGTATCTCAAGAAGAGATACATATATTTTCAGAAAATCTTTTGAAACAACTCTTATACCAATTATAAATTAAAATGCGCTACAAAAGGCAAAGTTGCTTACTTTTTATACGACGCTATGATTGTTTTTCATAACAGCGTTATGAAAAATATGAATAAGGAAGTATAAAAAGAAATGAACAAGTCTGACTAGCTTATTTTAACTTATAATTGGTATAATACCAAATGAATATCAAAGCAAGCTTTATAACTCATATGTCACATTAACAAGACCACATGGAGGAGGAGAGCTTTGAGTAAAATTAAAATCAAATTGGAAATATACTCCTGATCTGAACACAGGAAAACCTGAGCTAATGGCAGAATAACCAGCATCAAAATCAAGTATTTCTACAAAATCACAAAATGCTAAACTAGATAGTCACTCCTTAGATATGCTATAATTATTTGATATATTACATCATACCTTTTAT
>CAYYSK010000050.1:0-17502 GCA_964474345.1 uncultured Flavobacteriaceae bacterium | reverse complement strand
AGCATTACGTGTTGTTTTATGCTGATACTTATTTCTTAAACGTTTTGTTTCGTTTTGTCTAATTCTTTTTAGTGCTGACTTATGATTTGCCATTTGTTTCTTTTTTTATTAAAAAATTGTAGCCCGTAGGGGAATCGAACCCCTCTTACATGGATGAAAACCATGCGTCCTAGCCGATAGACGAACGGGCCTAGAACAATTGTTCAAATTGCGGATGCAAAAATACAACTATTTTTACATGACACAAATCTAAATTGAACTTTTTTTAAAAGTATTTAATATGCCTTAGCAAATAGTACTCTTTGTGTTGATGGAGCTCCTGTATATACACATATTCCATCTTCCTTTGGATTGTCTAATGGAATACATCGTATCGTTGCTTTTGTAATCTCTTTAATTTTATCTTCTGTCTCAGATGTACCATCCCAATGTGCACTTATAAACCCTCCTTTAGATTCTAAAACCTCTTTGAATTCATCAAAATTTTGTACTTCTGTAATATGACTATCTCTATATGCTTTTGCTTTAGTATATAAATTCTCTTGTATTTCTTTTAATAATTGAACTACAGTATCAACCAATGTTTCTTTTGCAACAAACTCTTTTGTAAGTGTATCTCTTCTGGCAAGTTCAACAGTCCTTTTTTCTAAATCTTTTGGGCCAATACCTATACGTAATGGAACTCCTTTTAATTCATACTCGTTAAACTTCCATCCTGGTTTATGAGTGTCTCTATTATCAAATTTAACAGAAACATTATGTAAACGTAGATCGCTTACAATTTCGTTTGCGACTTGTGATATGGCATCTAATTGTTCTTTGTTTCTGTATATTGGAACAATGACAACTTGATATGGAGCTAAATTTGGAGGAAGAACAAGTCCTTGATCATCACTATGCGTCATAATGAGGGCTCCCATTAGACGTGTAGATACTCCCCAAGAAGTAGCCCATACATGTTCTTGTTTTCCTTCATTAGTAGTAAACTTAACATCAAAAGCTTTTGCAAAATTTTGACCTAAGAAATGAGAAGTTCCTGCTTGTAATGCTTTTCCGTCTTGCATTAAAGCTTCAATACAGAATGTTTCATCAGCCCCCGCAAAACGCTCACTTTCTGTTTTTAAACCTTTAATTACGGGTACTGCTAGAAAATTTTCTACAAAAGTAGCATACACATTATTCATAAGATCTGCTTCTGCAAGAGCTTCTTCTTTAGTTGCATGAGCTGTATGTCCTTCTTGCCATAAAAATTCTGCAGTACGTAAAAATAAACGTGTTCTCATCTCCCAACGTACAACATTAGCCCATTGGTTTATCAATAGTGGTAAGTCTCTATAAGATTGTATCCATCCTTTATATGTATTCCATATTATAGCTTCACTTGTAGGCCTTACTACAAGTTCTTCCTGAAGTTTTGCTTCTGGATCTACAATTAGTTTTCCTTCATTATCAGGATCAGTTTTAAGCCTGTAGTGAGTCACTACGGCACATTCTTTTGCAAAACCTTCAGCATTTTTTTCTTCAGCTTCAAAAAGACTTTTAGGAACAAAAAGAGGGAAATAAGCGTTTTGATGACCAGTTTCTTTAAACATTCGATCAAGCTCTGCTTGCATTTTTTCCCAGATCGCAAAACCATATGGCTTTATAACCATACATCCGCGTACAGCAGAGTTTTCAGCTAAATCTGCTTTGATAACAAGTTCATTATACCACTCTGAGTAATTTTCGCTTCTTTTTGTTAAGTTCTTCCCCATAAAAGTTGTTTTGGCACAAATTTTGTGTCTATATTAGACGAATAATAATTAATGCAAAATTAGTTATTTTTAATACGAACAACAATTAAACACTTTAGAGATATGCAACTTTCTTCTACTATTAAAATCACTCTAAAATCTTTCCTTTTTTCAGGACTGGCAACACTAATGCTACTCTCTTGTAGCTCATCACAATCTGTTTATGATGATGATGGAATCTATAATAGTAGCTCTTCAGCGACAGCTCAAGAAAAGCCTTCTGAGTCAAATAGTGCTGCAAATCAAGTTTATCAAAATTATTTTGAACAAGAAGCAGAAGCTTTAGGGGATCTTATAGAGGAAGATGCAATTTTTACAGATGTAGATGAATATTCATCTGAAGAAGGAGTTGAATATGTAGAGGGAGATGGATATAATTCTAACCGAGCAGCATGGGGAGATGAAACAGAAAGTACTATAGTAAATGTATATAATAGACCATTTTATGGTGGATTTGGATACGGAGGTTTCGGTAGATTCGGTGGATTTGGATATGGCGGATTTGGTTTCGGATTTGGAAGTTTTTATAATTGTTTTGGTTGCGTTATTGGTTTTAATAGATTTTATAACCCATATTATTATGGAATAGGTTTTGGTTTTAATCGTCCATTTTATGGAGGTTTTAATAATAATTTTGTATACGGAGGTAGTAGGTATAGAGGAAGAAATAATGTTGCTTTCCATAATGGAAGAAGAACATCTAGATCAGCAGTTGCGCAAAGAGGTGCAAGAAGAGCAGCAACCAGAAATGCTATAGCAAATCGTAATAGATCAAGAACAACATATTCTAGAGGAAGAGGCACAACAAGACCAAGAACCACAATAAATAGTAGAGGTAATAGATATAGAAGAGGAAATGTTGGCGTAAATAGTCGTGGCGGAGCTACTACAATACGCCCTAGTAGAGGAAATGGCCGCCCTTCTTCAGCAATACGCCCTAATGGCAATACACGCCCTAATTATACAAGAGGAGGAAATACCCGTCCAAATACAAATGCTAGATCAAGAGGAGGATCACGTCCTCAGGGAGTTACAAGACCTTCTGGCCGTCCATCTACAAGTCGTTCAACAAGACCTAGTACTTCAAGATCAAGACCATCTTACTCAAGACCATCTTCATCTTCTAGAAGAAGTAGTGGTTTTTCAAGAGGAGGGAGTTCTTTTAGATCTAGATCTTCAGGAGGGTCAAGAGGAGGAGGATCAAGAGGAAGAAGAGGTTAAAATAACACTCCTTTAAAGGATTAAGGATTTAAGAGTATTCAATTCAGACAATTAATTATCATCTATGAAGAAATTATTGATAGCCGTTGCACTAATGTGTGTGACTGGAGTAGCGTATGCGCAAAGTATAGCCGATGGTTTACGATTTGGAACTACTGATGTAACAGGGACAGCTCGATTTAGAGCTTTAGGTGGAGCTTTTGGAGCACTAGGAGGAGACTTAAGTGCTATCGGAATTAATCCAGCTAGTAGTGCTATTTTTACGAGAGGAACAACCTCTTTTACATTAGCAGTTGACGCTTTTTCTAACGATACAAATTACTTTGGAACTACTAATAGCACTTCAGATACAGATGTATCTTTTAATCAAGCAGGAGGTGTTTTTGTAATAGGTAATAATTCAAGTTCAAAGTGGAATAAAATAACACTTGCTTTTAATTACGATCGATCTGCAAATTATGATGATGAATTTGTTGCTTCAGGTATAGGAAATACATCAATCGCTACCTATTTTTCAGAATTTGCTCAAGGCGTACCTTTAGACCTTTTGGAATTACTTGACGATGAAACCATCTCAAGTTTATATCAATTCTTAGGAGAAGAAGAAGGATTTGGGGCACAACAAGCTTTTTTAGGATTTCAATCATTTCTTATAGATCCTGTGTCTAATGATCTTAATAACACAACTTATATTACTAATACAGCAGGAAATGCTTTTAATCAAGATTATCTTTTTAATTCTGAAGGTTATAATAGTAAAGCTTCATTTAATATAGGAGCTCAGTATAATGAGAAGTTATCATTTGGATTGAATTTGAATTCACATTTTGGAGAATATAATCAATCTACAGTATTGTTTGAAACAAATTCAAATGAAGAGAGCTTAATTAGAGATGTGCGTTTTGAAAATAACGTACGTAGCATTATTAATGGGTTTTCACTTCAATTAGGAACTATTGCAAAGGTGACTCAGGATGTACGCTTAGGATTTACATATGATTCTCCTACTTGGTATACAATCTCAGAAGAAGGAACACAACGTATTTCTACATCCGGAACTGACGCAACTGGTGATTTTAGTACGACAATAGATCCAAGAGTTACTAATATATTTCAAGGCTATGAACTTAGAGTACCAGGAAAATATACAGGAAGTATCGCTTACCTTTTTGGAAAGAAAGGCTTGTTGAGTTTTGATTATTCATATTCAGATTTTTCAAACTTGACATTTAGACCTACTAATGATCCTTTCTTTATAGAACAAAATAGAACTGTTGAAAATACATTAAAAGCGGTTTCTACATTTAAAGTAGGTGGAGAATATAGAATAAAGGAATGGAGTTTACGAGCAGGATATCGTTTTCAAGAGAGTCCATATGAAGATGGAACAACTGTAGGAGATCTTACCGGGTATTCTGCTGGAGCAGGATATAATTGGGGTAATGTAAAGTTTGATATGGCTATAGATCGTTCAGAACAAGATCGTAACCAAGCATTGTTTACTACAGGTTTAACAAGTCAAACCGCTATTAATAGAGCAAATACTGCGGTAGTAGCAACGCTGACATTTAGTTTATAATTAGTACTACTTTATTGTAAATATTCAATTCAATAAATAAAACAAAAATGGTTGTCATCTTGACAATCATTTTTGTTTTACACCATTTCTGATGTAAATTTACACTAAGAAAAAATACTAGATTTTTGTTTTAGACGAAAAAGAAAAACAAAACATAGCCTTAGTTACGTTTTGTTTTTATGTTGAAGTATCAAACAAAAAGAAGTTTTTTATATGAGTAAATTTACATCAGAAATGGTATTATACCATATCTTTAATCTTCAGGTTAATTACAATTCTATTATAGAAATATGAAAAAAATTATTGCATTTGCTGGAAGTAATAGTAAAAACTCTATTAACGCACAATTAATTGATCATGTAACAACAAAAATTACTAGTACTACTGTATCTGTTGTAAAACTTACTGATTACGATATCCCTATGTATTCTATAGATACAGAAGTAGAAAAAGGATTTCCTGTAGATGTAACAATGTTAAAGAATAAAATATCAGAAAACGATGGTCTTATTTTATCAGTAAATGAACATAACGGTTCCGTCTCCGCCTTTTTTAAAAATATTTTAGATTGGCTTTCTCGTATAGATCGTAATTTTCTAAGTGGAAAAAAAATTCTTTTAATGAGTACTTCTCCTGGAGCAAGAGGCGGTAATAGTGCTTTAGAGTACGTAAAAGGAGTGATGCCTTATATGGGTGGTGTCGTTGTAGAAAGTTTTAGCTTTCCTTCATTTCAAGAAAATTTTGATGTGAAAACGAATATGATTACTAATCCAACGCTAGCTATGGGAGTAGGTGAAGTAATAGCATCTTTTCTTCAAGAAGTAGAAGGGTAGAAGATTATACCATTTGCCATTTGAAATTACTGTAATAAAGCACTCTTTTTTTATTTCTATTTCAGAATAAAAAGAAACCATAACTAAGGCTATACTTTAATTTTCTTCTTCTTATAAAGAAAAAAAATCATCATTTTCTTTTACAATAATTTCAAATGGCAAATGATATTATTTTCCTATCTCTAATAATACAATATCAAAAGGGGAACTAAAACGTACTTTCCCATCAATAACTTTTACTTTTTGTTTTGAGTAAGCGTCTATAAGATATTCCGCTTTCGCGAAAGCGTCCCTAACAACAAACTCTTTTTTACCAAAAGGTAAGTTAAGACCGATAAGTACTTCATCGATATACGCTCCTTTTTTGAGATACCTACTAAAGATGTAAGGACTGTCGTTCAATTTTGTATGCTTTCCTGCACCTACCGCAGGATGATTTGCTCTGAATTGCCCTAGTTTTTGCCAATGTTTTAAAATAGCTTTAGTCTCTGAAGAATTTTGTTGATCATCCCAATTCATAAAACTGCGTAGTGTAGCGTCTCCATTTGTACCTTCTATAACGAGATTTCTTGCGCTTTCATCTCCATAATATATTTGAGATATCCCAGGTGTAAGTAAGAGTTTAGTCCCAGTTTCAATAGCTTTTTTACGATCAAAATCAAAAGGTTGTCCATCGTCATGGGAAGTTGCATAATTAGTAATGCTTATTCCTTTATGCGATGTACGGTTTATACTATCATATTTAGCAAAAAGTTGCTCATAATTACCTTGAGCATCGTATTTAAATTGAAAATTAATGAGATTATCAAAGCCATGAGCAAAATAATCAACCTTAGTTCCATCTCCAAAATCAAAAGTGCGGCCACCATCTACAGAGTAATTGTATACTTCTCCTAGCATAAAAAAAGCATTGTCATCTAATATTTTTTCAGGATATGATCTTTTATATACAGCAAATGCTTTACCTGCTTGTTCTCTAAGCACAACCCAAGAAGCTTCATCTACATGTTTTGTAGTATCTACCCGATAGGCATCTACACCAAGTTCTCGTACATAATCTGTAAGCCATTTTATAATATAGTTGCGAGGTGTTTTTTTATACTTATTTTCAGTAAAGAAATCATTAAGTTCTTTTATTTCTTGATCATAACGACCTTCTGCTTTCCATTTGTTTATAAGGAGTTGAGGAAGCTCAACTTCAGTAATACTTTCTGTTAAGATATCAGGTAAGTTCTCTACAAGGCTACACGCAGTTGTATTTTCATAGGTAGAAAACTTACAATTTGGATCTTCTCTAGCCCAATCTGTACCCCAAAATGGGTCCTGATCTGTAACTGGACCTGTATGATTTAATACCACATCCATAACAATTCTAATTCCATGATGATGTGCAGTATCAATCAAGGACTTTAAATCATTCATAGTTCCAAAATTAGGATCTAATTGTGTCCAGTCTTTAGTCCAATACCCGTGATATCCATAGGTAACTCCAGTACCTTCATCTACAGCTCCATGTATTTGTTCTACAACAGGAGTAAACCAAAGTGCATTGATGCCTAATTTGTTAAAATAGCCTTCTTCAATTTTATCTTTAATGCCTTTTAAATCCCCTCCTTCAAAACCTCTTAGTATAGCAGTTTCTTTAGATCTTTCAAAATGTATATCATTAGAAGGGTCTCCATTGTAAAAACGATCTGTCAGTAAGAAATACATATTTGAAGCTTCCCATAAAAACGGCGTTTTTTCAATAGTATCACTTATAATAACTTCTTGTGTTTTCTCTTTGACTTTTTCTTCTTTACAAGCTGATAGCAAAAGTAGTATGGCGCTAAGAAAATAGTATATGTTATTTTTCATAGGAACTATTTTAAAAAGCTAAGCTACTAAAATGTGTTTAAATTAGGTGCCTTTTCGCGTAAAGCGAAAGAAAATAAGTACTTTTGGAAATATTAAAAATTCATTTATGTCATCTGTAAAAGCTTGGATTCAAGCCTCTAGATTACGCACCCTGCCACTATCTATTTCTGGAATACTAGTTGGAGCAGGAATGGCAGCTCGTACCGATTTTTTTAATTGGAATATTTTTATACTTGCATTGTTGGCAACCCTAGGGTTTCAAGTATTATCAAACTATGCAAATGATTATGGGGATGGTATAAAAGGAACCGATAATTCAGATAGAGTAGGTCCAGTGAGAGCTATGCAAAGTGGACTACTCACAGCATCTGATCTTAGAAAAGGGATTATCCTTACATCTATCTTAACGATTATAGTTGTTGTAGGTTTAATATATATGGCCTTTGGTGCTGATCAATTAATACTTTCGCTTATTTATATATTTTTAGGAGTAAGCGCTATTATTGCTGCGATAAAATATACCGTAGGGACAAGTGCATATGGATATAAAGGATTTGGAGATGTATTTGTTTTCTTATTTTTTGGCTTAGTAGGTGTGATGGGGTCGTATTTCTTATATGCCCAAATACTCCCTTTAGAGCAATTTTTAGGTGCAACAACAGTAGGAGTTTTATCTACTATAGTATTACACCTTAATAATATGCGTGATAGAATACAAGATCAAAAAGTAGGAAAAAATACGCTAGCAGTAATATTAGGACCTGAAGGAGCTTTAAGATACCATAACTTTCTTTTTGGAATGAGTATTTTGAGCTGGATAGGATACTTAGTGTTATCTCAAGCAAAGCCAATATTGTTTATAAGTTGTCTTGCATTTTTTCCTTTATTAAAACATTTTATTAAAGTCCAAAAAACAAAGGATCATGTGTTGTTAGATCCACAATTGAAAGTTGTTGCATTATCTACTTTTTTACTTTCTATACTATTCTTTGTGCTTTCTTTTTTTAACCTATAAATTTCCCTTTTGAAAGCTACATATCATAAACATATACTTAATTTTAAAAGAGCGAGCGGAACTTCTAGAGGCATATTAAAAACAAAGGAAACTTGGTATCTAGTTATTCAAGACGGTGATAAAAAAGGAATTGGGGAATGTGGTATTTTACGAGGATTAAGTATTGATGATCGTCCTGATTATGAAGAAAGACTACAATGGACTTGTGCAAACATAGCAAAAGGACCTGAAATTTTATGGGAAGAGCTTAAAGAGTTTCCTAGTATACAATTTGGCGTTGAGATGGCATTTTTATCTCTAGAAGCTGCAAACCCTTTTATTCTTTTTCCTTCGAGATTTACACAAGGAGAAGAGGCTATATCAATTAACGGTTTGGTATGGATGGGAGATGAGATGTTCATGAAAGACCAAATTGATGAAAAATTAGCTTCAGGTTTTGATTGTATAAAAATGAAAATAGGTGCCATAGATTTTGTGAAAGAAATTGAATTGTTGGCACGTATTAGGAAACATTATGATACTTCAAAAATTACATTACGTGTAGATGCCAATGGTGGTTTTGCTTTCGCGAAAGCAAAAGAAGTTTTAAAACAACTAGCTACACTAGATATACATTCTATAGAGCAACCTATAACTGTAGGGAATTGGGAACAAATGAAAGTACTTTGTGAAGAGACACCAACACCTATTGCTTTAGATGAAGAATTAATTGGGATTATAGATGTAACAAAAAAACAAGAATTACTACAAACTATACGGCCACAATACATTATATTAAAACCAAGTTTTGTAGGAGGATACCAAGGTAGTGAAGAATGGATAGATCAAGCAGAATCTTTAGGTATAGGATGGTGGATTACTTCTGCATTAGAAAGTAATATAGGCCTTAATGCCATTGCACAATGGACTTATGATTTAAAAGCTAAAGGACCTCAGGGACTAGGCACTGGAAGCCTCTTTACAAATAATATACAAGCGCCTTTAGAAGTACAAAACGGAACAATAATATATAATACTCATAAAGAGTGGGATTTTAAAATAGAGAACTTATGTTTATAGAGCAAGCACACAAAGTATTATCAGATGGATGGAGATATGTGATAGGATTTCTAATCATATTTTTTTTAGGATGGCAATTCATAGGCATTATTCCATTAGGAATAAATGCATTTATGAGGTCTCAAGATATTACAACGTTTATAGAATCTTCGCAAGATGGATTTGTGAGTTTATATGATGGAGAAAGTAATCTTTATCTTACTTTAATGTTGTTTACATTTATAGGTGGGTTGATTATATTAATCCCAGTTGTAAAATACCTACATAAACAACGATTTGTTACTATGCTCACCGCAAGACCAAAATTAGATTGGAAAAGAGTATTTTTTGCTTTTGGTATATGGGGGGCTTTTTCTATCGTTTCAACATTAGTAGCTTATTACTTATCTCCAGAAAGCTTACAATGGAATTTTAATTTAATGCCATTTTTAGGATTACTAGTTATTACGTTATTATTATTACCGTTACAAACAAGTTTTGAAGAGTTTTTATTTAGAGGATATCTTATGCAAGGAATTGGAATTGCTGCAAAAAATAGGTGGGTTCCATTATTAATTACAGGACTTATATTTGGATTAATGCATGCATTGAATCCTGAAATTGAAAAGCTAGGGTATAGTGTGTTATCAGTATATATAGGGCTAGGAATTTTTTTAGGAATCATCACACTTATGGATGATGGTATGGAGCTAGCATTAGGTTTTCATGCTGCAAATAATATGATCATAGCCTTGTTAGTAACATCTGATTGGACAGCTTTACAAACAGAATCGATATTTCTAGATGTTTCAGAACCATCTGCTATAGGACAGATTATTCCAATATTTATTATCCTACCTATTCTGACTTTTATTTTTGCAAAAAAATACAAGTGGACTAATTGGAAAGAAAAGTTAACAGGAGCTATAGAACTTCCTCAAAATGAAATACAGTAAAGTTAATGCTAGAGTTATATTATGATAACTTTAATTTTATATTAAAACTGTATTTTGGCACATTATGATAGAAGGTCAAGAACGATATATACGTGTGCACCCTAAGTTTAAACTTAATGGAGTACAGCATTCTATTGCTTCTTTACGAACTCAAGCATACGAGTTTATAAAGGAAGGAGAGCCTTATGAGGAGTCAGTAGGTAATTTCTTATTAGATTGGCTTAACGATACATCATATGTAACTGTAAAAACTTCAGGATCTACAGGAGCTCCTAAAGCTATAAAGATTAAGAAAATTCACATGTTTAATAGTGCAAAAGCTACAGCAAAACACTTTAAACTTTCTGAAAAAACAACAGCGCTACTTTGCCTTCCAGCAGAATTTATTGCTGGAAAAATGATGTTGGTAAGAGCTCTTGTTTTAGGATGGCATATTGATATGGCACAACCTAGATCAAATCCCTTAGATAATGTATATAGACGTTATGAATTTTGTGCAATGACTCCCTTACAATTGGATAATTCCCTATCAAGATTGCACTTGCTTGGTAAACTTATAGTCGGAGGAGGCACTATTTCTAATGTATTAAAAAAGAAGTTATACGGGATATCGACAAAAGTCTATGAGACATATGGTATGACAGAAACGGTAACCCATATAGCGACAAGACGAATTAACCCTAAGAAAATAAAAGATGGGAATATTCCTTTTAAAGCGCTCTCTAAAGTAAGTGTGCATACAGATGACCGCGGTTGCCTTGTTATAAAAGCACCATTGGTAAGTACAGATCCTGTGATTACAAATGATCTAGTACAATTAGAAACTTATAAGAAGTTTATCTGGTTAGGACGAGTTGATAATGTGATTAATAGTGGAGGAGTTAAATTGTATCCAGAACAAATAGAACATAAATTGTCTCCCATGGTTCATGTTCCTTTTTTTGTAGCAGGAATACCAGATGATTCTTTAGGAGAAAAACTAGCATTATTTGTAGAACAAGAAGATGAATTTGCTTTCGCGAAAGCGGAATATGATACTTCAAATTTTGAAAAATACGAAATGCCTAAAGTGATTTATTCAGTACCTAGATTTGAACGTACTCATAACGGAAAACTACAACGTGGACAAACCGTATATAAAACACTTAAAGGATACGCTTCCGGTTTCCATTAATTTAAAAAAGTAGACTTTACTCATTCAATGAGTGTGTTCCCTCATTGATCATTTTATACTATGTTACTTAGAAATAGATTTGGATTGAATTTAAAAATCCAATCTGATGAAAATAGTATTTACAATTGCATTCATAGCCCTTTTACAAATCTCTGTTTTTGCTCAAACAATCACTGTAAGTGGTGTTGTAAGTGAAGAAAATGGCCCACTTCCTGGGGCAAGTGTCCTTATAAAAGGGACTTCTAATAATGTGACTACAGATTTTGATGGAAAATATACATTAGAAGCTAAAGCTACAGATGTATTGGTGTTTTCTTATGTCGGTTTTATAAGGCAAGAAATCACTGTAGGAACACAATCTACCATTGATGTAATACTAGTTTCTGATAACACATTAGAGGAGGTTGTAGTAGTTGGATATGGGGTAAGAAGGGAGAAGAAAGCTATGAGTTACTCAGTTAGTACTATTGCTTCTGAAGAACTTTCAACAAGAAGTAGAAAACCTGCACCTCTGTCAAATGTTTTGTCAGGAAGAGTAGCAGGTGTTCAAATAAAAAATGGGACAATAATAAGAGAGACAAGAACTCAAAAGTATGTTTCAAGAAATCAACCTATATATATTGTAGATGGGATTCCTATAGATCCTTCACTTGTACATGTCGTGACTAGCATCGATAAGAATTTAATAGAACGAGAGACAGTTCACAATTCTAAGGAAAGTATCAAACTTTTTGGATCTGAGGCAAGCAATGGATGTGTTGTAATTACTACAAAAAAAGGAAATTATCGTGTAGAGAATGATGAGAGTTATAAAGCATTATTTGAAAATCAGTTTAAGAGCGTACAATTTGACCCTCTTTCTACCATGTCTATAGATGTAGATAAAGCAGGGTATAGTAATATTCGTAGAATGATTAATAATGGACAAGAAATTCCAGTAGATGCTGTAAAAATTGAAGAAATGATTAATTACTTTGATTATGAGTATAGCCCACCTACAGATAATAAGCCATTTGCAGTACATTCTGAAGTTATAGAATCTCCTTGGAATAAGGATACACAACTAGTGCATATTGGATTAAAAGGGAAAGAACTAAATACTGATGAACTACCAGCATCTAATCTTACATTTCTTATTGATGTTTCTGGTTCGATGTCAAGTAACAATAAATTACCATTATTACAATCTGCTGTTGAGGTATTGGTAGATAAGTTACGTAAAGAAGATAAAGTATCTATTGTTGTCTATGCAGGAGCTGCAGGCATGGTATTAGAACCTACTTCGGGAGATCAAAAAGAGAAGATCATGAACGCAATTAATAATTTGAGTGCAGGAGGATCAACTGCTGGAGGAAAAGGTATAGAATTGGCTTATAAAATAGCACAAGAACATTTTATTAAAAAAGGAAATAATCGTGTAATTCTCGCTACAGATGGAGATTTTAATGTTGGACAAAGTAGTGATAAAGATATGCAACGTTTGATTGAAGAGAAAAGAGAATCAGGCATATTTTTAACCTGCTTAGGGTTTGGAATGGGGAATTATAAAGATTCAAAATTAGAAACGCTTGCAGATAAAGGAAACGGGAATTATGCATATATAGATACAATGCAAGAAGCTCATAAGTTTTTAGGGAAAGAATTTGGAGGTACATTATATACTATAGCAAAAGATGTTAAAATTCAAGTAGAGTTTAATCCAGCACTTGTAAAGTCGTATCGTCTTATAGGATATGAAAATAGATTGTTAGCAAATGAAGATTTTGCAAATGATACAGAAGATGCTGGCGAGATTGGAAGCGGTCATACAGTAACAGCACTTTATGAAATTGTTCCAGTGAATTCTCCTTATAACCCTGTATCTGACACTGCTCTCAAATATCAAACTCAAATAACAAGCATTCCTATAGCTGAAAATGAATTACTTACCGTAAAGTTTAGGTATAAAACTCCAAAAGGAACTAAAAGTAAATTGTTTTCTGAGACAGTATATAATGATGTAACTCCTATAGATACGGCTAGTACAGACGCAAAGTTTATAACAGCAGTAGCTATGTTTGGTATGCAATTAAGAGATTCAAAATTCACAAAGAATACAAATCAAGAAGATGTAATAACATTAGCACAATCAGGAAGAGGAGAAGATGAAGATGGTTTTAGAGCGGAGTTTATACGTTTAGTAAAATCTAAATAAGAGCAATGAATTAAAGCTTAAAAATTTTGAGTATTATTTTTGAATACTTCAAAATAAAATAAAAGATGCATCTTTGTAAAAATTTTTAATATGAAACTTAAGATATTTTTTGTTCTTGTTCTTTTTATGAGTACGCTATCTGTCGAAGCTCAGAATTTTGGAAGACCACAACGTGGGCAACGTGGATACACACCACCACCAAGACCCGTAGTAGCAGGAGAATCTGAAAAACCAGATATAAATCAACTGAGTTTAGATAAAGCAACACTTTATAAAGAAATTTTGGGGATTGATGTTTTTGAAAAAGAAGTATTAAGGACATATCTTAAAGATTATTATAAAGCTCGTATAGATATAGATCATAATCCTGATTTAAAGTTTGATGAAAAAAGAGAATTGATTAATGTCGAACAGAAAAAGTTTGAAAAAGCATTGAAGGAAGTATTCTCTGATGCTCAAGTAGAGCAAATACTTCTAGAAGAAAATTTTGGTAATAAAGCTAAAGAGAAAAAGAAAGAAGAAAAGAAAGGAAAGAAGAAGAAAAGAAAAAAGAAAAAAGGATAAAAATATTCTATACTTATAAATAAAAAGAGTGCTATAAGCGCTCTTTTTATTTTACGTAACTTTAATATAATTAATCTCTTTTTATAATGATCAAAATATATATTTTTCTTTTTTCCTTAGCGCCCTTTTTAGTAACAGCTCAAGTGGTGTCAGAACGAGAACGAGCCATTATCGTAGATGATATTTTGAAAGATAGGTTTAATACATTACTTCCTGAACTTATGGATCGGTCTGATATTGATATGTGGGTACTTATCTCTAGAGAATATAATGAAGATCCTGTATTAAAGACTATGTTACCAGCAACCTGGTTAAATGCACGTAGACGTACGATACTTGTGTTTTATAGAGACAAAGTAAACAATACAATAGAAAAACTAGCTGTCGCTAGATATAATGTAGGTAAAAGTATAACGTCTGCTTGGGATAAAGAAAAAGAACCAAATCAATGGAAAGCATTAACAAAAATAATAACAGAAAGAAATCCTAAAAAGATAGCTCTTAATTACTCAGATTATTTTGGACTAGCAGATGGGATCGTAAGAACAGATTATAATGAGTTTATGGAAGTTTTATCTCCAGAGTATATTTCAAGAATAGTCTCTGCTGAAAAGCTTGCAATAGGGTGGATAGAAACTCGAACTTCTAAAGAAATGGAGTATTTTGAACAATTAGTAGATATTACTCATGATATTATAAAAGATGCTTTTAGTTCAAAAGTTATTACACCGGGAAAGACATCGACAGATGATGTCGTATGGTATTTAAGACAGCGTGTTACAGATATGGGGCTTGAAACGTGGTTTCATCCTACGGTAGATATCCAGCGTAGTAATGAAAAATTAGGAAGTCATATAGAGTCTTTTTCAAATAGACCAGAAGGTAAAATTATTCAGAAAGGAGATTTGTTACATTGTGACTTTGGAATCAGTTATTTGCGATTAAATACGGATTGTCAGCAACATGCTTATGTGCTGCAAGACGGAGAGTCTCAAGCACCTCAATATTTGGTGAATGCATTCAGTGATGGAAATCGAGTACAAGATATTTTAACTACAAATTTTAAGACTGGAAAAACAGGAAATCAAATACTGTTAAAAGCGTTAAAAGAGGGAAGAGGTGATCAATATTTACCAGCAATTTATACACATCCATTAGGTTTATATGGACACTCTGCAGGCCCTACTATTGGAATGTGGGATAGTCAAGGAGGTGTTAAAGGAACAGGAGATTACCCGCTTTTTGAAAATACAGCTTATGCTATAGAACTTAATACTACAGTAACTCTTCCTGCTTGGAAAAAAGATATTCGTATCATGCTAGAAGAAGCAGGTTTTTGGGGAGAAGATGGATTTAGATATGTTTCCGGGAGACAAGAATCATTAATACTGATAGACTAAGAAACATACTGCGAAGGAAATAGTTATTGTTATACTTGTTTTTTTGCTTTCGCGAAAGCGTACTCTTCTCACAAAACATAATATCAAAAAAAAGATTATGTTTTGTTGAGATAATTCGGGTTTAATATATAAAAATAGGAATCTTCTTATAGAAATAGAATACCTAAAAACTTCTTTTCCAAAATGTAAAAATATAAGAGTTTATTTTGTGTTGTTGACTTAATTTGTCTTACTCCTAGGATGGAATTTATTGAGAACATCAGAAAGTTGTGACCTATCTACATGCATATATATTTCTGTTGTTGTGATGCTTTCATGTCCTAACATTTGTTGTATAGATCTTAAATCGGCGCCATTTTGTAATAAATGTGTTGCAAAACTATGTCTAAATGTATGTGGACTAATCACTTTTTGGATTCCTGCTTTTACTGCTAAATCTTTTATAATCGTAAATACCATAGCTCTAGTTAATTGTCGCCCTCTACGATTAAGGAATAATGTATTTGTGTATTCAGGTTTAGGAATGTCTTGTATTCTTACTTCTTGACAATATAAATTGATATATTTTTGTGTATGAGTACTTATAGGAACAAAACGTTGCTTGTTTCCTTTTCCAGTGACGCTGATAAATCCTTCTTCAAAGTATAAGTCAGATAGTTGAAGACTAATCAACTCTGATACACGCAAACCACAAGCATACAAACACTCTAACATAGCTCTATTGCGTTCGCCTTGTGGGTGACTTAAGTCAATAGCAGAAATGAGAGTATCTATTTCTTCTTCTGATAATGTATCCGGAAGTTTACGACCGATTTTAGGAGGCTCAATAAGGTCTGTAGGATTGTCTGTACGATAATCTTCAAAAATCAGATAATTAAAGAAACCTTTTAATCCTGATATAATTCGAGCTTGAGACCTCGGCTGGACTTCTTTTGCAATTTGATATACAAACTGTTGGATTTCTTCTTTAGAAACAGTTAACGGGCTTTTTGTAATCGCATGTTCCTCTAGAAACTTTGTAAATTTAATAAGGTCCCTAGAATAGTTTGAAATAGTATTATCAGACAATCCTCGCTCGATGCGTAAATAATGACTATAATCAGTAATACTATTTTTCCAATTCATGTAAGTATATCTTATCTTTTGTGACTACTATTGATTATATAAGAAATAAACAAGTTTAAAAATACTTGTTTTTTAACTAACCTATAGAAATAATATTATTTCTAAATTCATTAAACAAACAATACTTTATGAGAAAAATTACGCTATTATTACTTGTTACTCTATTTGGATACCTTACTATGAATGCTCAAAAAACACGAATAGGAGTTACGGCAGGTATTGTAAATGCTGGCGGTCGTGTAGAATTTGATAATGGGCAAACAGTAAATAACAATAGACAAGGTTTTTATGGAGGATTAGTCTTTGACTTTGGTATTACAAGTAGAATCAATATAGAAACAGAACTAGATTATGTATCTTCAGGAAATACTGATTTTTTCCAAGTACCTCTTCTTGTAAAGTTTTATATGGGAAATACTGATTTTTATTTTCAAACAGGAGGGCAATTTACATATACGTTAGATGAAACTGCAGAAGAAATAGAGAGATCTAATATTGCCTTTGCCTTTGGAGCTGGTTTTGATATTAATGACCATTTTAATATTAATGTGAGGTTTGCACCACAACTTAATGATTTCCAGAAAGAAGAAGTGAATAATATCGTTAGCACAAAAATTAATTTTTTTAATATAGGCGCCGCTTATAAATTGAATCTAACAAAAAAAGATAAAGAGTAATAATTATTTCTTTTAAAAAATAAAAGAGGCTGTCTAAAAAGGCAGTCTTTTTTTATGCATTGATTTTAATATTTTG
>CAYYSK010000049.1:12577-17652 GCA_964474345.1 uncultured Flavobacteriaceae bacterium | reverse complement strand
TTCGAGGCAAGCCTCGGGGTATTAAACTCTTTGACGGTGCCAAAAAAATCTATTTTATAATACTATTATAAGTAAGCATTTATGATAAATTATGACTAGTAGTATTAAAAAAACAAAACCCACCCTCGACGAAAGTCTAGGATGGGAAAAAAATTGCTATGAAAAAGAAAAATAACGTTAAATAGTGTTTAACGTTATTCAAATATAACTTTTTTTTATAAACCTATAGGCAAAACCATTAGAAAAATTGACAATTTAACAAGGCTTATGAAAACATGTCCTTCACTTTTTCAAAAAATGATTTATCTTCTTTTTCGGGATTTGGCGTAAAATTCTCATCTTTTGTCATTTTTTCAAAGAACTGTTTTTGCTCTTTGGTTAACGTTTTTGGAGTCCATACATTCACATGTACAAGTAAGTCTCCTTTTCCATACCCATTGATAGAAGGTATTCCTTTTCCTCTCAATCTCAATATTTTACCGCTTTGCACACCTGCTTCTATTTTAATACGTACTTTTCCTGTAACTGTGTCAATTTCTTTTGAAGTACCTAAAACAGCTTCACTTATACTAACATATAGATCATAATGCAAATTATCTCCTTCTCTTTGTAAATTATCGTGAGTTAATTCTTCAATAGCTACTAACAAATCTCCTGAAATACCATTACCAGGTGCATCATTACCACGACCTTGAACTTTCAATTGCATACCATCTACAACTCCAGCTGGAATCTTAATACTTACTGTTTCTTCTTCTACAACAAGTCCCTGTGCATCTGCCCCATCTGGTCGTTTATCAATACTTTGTCCAGCGCCTCCACAAGTAGAACAAGGTGCTGAAGTTTGCATACGCCCTAATATAGTATTCTGAACTCTAGTTACTTGTCCAGCTCCTTTACAAGTTTCACACGTTTTATAAGTAACTCCTGGCGCTTGTTTTTTACGCTTTACTTTAATTTTCTTTTCAACGCCATTTGCGATTTCTTCTAATGTAAGTTTTACACGAATACGAAGATTACTTCCTTTAGCACGTCTTTGACCGCCACCAAAACCTCCAAAACCACCAAAACCGCCTCCGCCGCCAAATGCGCCACCAAAGATATCTCCAAATTGGCTAAAGATATCATCCATATTCATACCGCCGCCGCCAAAGCCACCACCGCCTTCAAAGGCTTGATGTCCATATTGGTCATAACGAGCTTTCTTCTGTTCATCACTTAGAACTTCATAAGCCTCTGCAGCTTTCTTAAAGTTTTCCTCAGCTGTAGCATCTCCAGGGTTTTTATCAGGATGAAACTCGATAGCTTTCTTGCGATATGCCTTTTTAATCTCAGCTTGAGAAGCTCCTTTTGAAATGCCTAGTATGTCGTAATAATCTTCTTTCATATGTATTACCCAGCATAACTGAGTATTGTATTAAATCTTATATCGTTCCAGATAAACTGGTTATTTTTAACAAGGTGTTTATTGCTTTTACCTCCTTTAATAATTCGGGATAAAACGACACTCTATTTTTTATTTTCCAGTTACTACTTTAGGAAAACGAATAATTTTATCTCCCAAGGTGTATCCTTTTTCTATGACATCTACAATCTTACCTACCATTTTCTTGCTAGGTGCAGGTATTTGTGTAATTGCTTCATGTAGTTCTGCATCAAAAACATCACCAGCTTTTACTTTCGTCTCTTCAAGACCTTTAGATTTTAAAGTCTCACGTAACTTATTACTAATAAGACTTACTCCTTTTGCAAGTTCTTTATCTTTTGCTTTTTCAATCTCATTCATAGCACGATCAAAATCGTCTATCACTGGAAGTAATGATTGTATTACCTCTTGTCCAGCTGTCTTAAACAACTCTAAACGTTCTTTTGTAGTACGACGTTTATAGTTTTCAAATTCTGCAAAAAGTCTTAGAAACTTATCTTTTTCAGTAGAAAGTTCATTTTTCAACTGATCTACTTCACTTAGTTCAGTTTCTGTTTCTTGTTGTGTTTCTGCTGCAACATCTTCAGGTTGATTCCCATCAACTTGAATATCTTCTATTTCTTGTGTATTATCTTTTTTTGCCATAATTGGTCACTACTTCAATTTTCAATTGAGGTGGCAAAAGTACTGCCAATTCTCATAAAATGTCAAAATGTCACAACAGTTTTATTAATAATCAATATTATTTTTAATAAAATAATAGCAATCAATTACATATAACTTGATATCATATCACTATTTATGATTAATAGTATTCTAATGAATTAAAAATACATGTAGAATTACAGCTTACAATTTCGCTTTAAGCGAAAAGAACAGTACGCAAAACTTATATATTAAAGTAAATTATCTACGGCTTTTTCTATGGAAGAATAATTAAAAACAAAGTCAGTTTTTTCTATCTTTTCAGAAGATACCATTTGGCTTTGCAATGCAATAGTTCCCATTTCTCCTAAAAGGATTTTAAGAACTATTATGGGAACATTTGGTAAGAAAAGAGGTTTTTTTAATTTTTGAGCTACTACTTTTGTTAGCTTTTTATTTGTAACAGGGTTAGGGGCAACTCCATTATAAACACCTACTAATTCATGAGTTAACACATGAATATACAAGCGTGCTATATCTTCTATATGAATCCAAGATTGCCACTGTTTTCCATCACCAAGGAAAGCGCCTGCATAATATTTTATAGGCGTAGCTATCTTAGCTAGTGCGCCTTCTTTCCCATCTAATACAATACCTGTACGTATACTACTTGTTGCAATGTCTAATTGCTGGAATTTTATAGTTGATTCTTCCCATTCTTGAACAACTTCTCCTAAAAAATCTGTTGCATATCTTGGGTATTTTTCGTCATAAAATTTAGTAAGGGATGATGGATAGCACCCAATTCCACTTGCCGAAATCACATGTTTTACTGTTAATACTCCTTGATCTCGTAATCGCTTCAATGTTTCATATAACAAGCTAGCACTTTTAATACGACTTTCCTTTATAATTTTCTTATTTGCAGTTGTCCATTTTTGAGCAATAGATGCACCTGCTAAATGAATGATAGCATATACTCCTTCAAAACAAGCTTCATTTATTTCTCCTTGTGACGGGTTCCAATAAAATCCTTTACAACCTGTTATTGAAGTAATTTTATTTTTGGACGTAGTCAAATAATGTACCGCTATGTCTTGTTTTAAACATTCTTGTGTAATTGCTTTTCCTACGAGTCCTGTTGCTCCTGTAATAAGTATTTTCATAGCTTTATAAAGATACAGACAGTATGTCTAGCATATGGTATATTTATAGGAATCTTAACAGCTATTCTTTTCCATCTATATAGTCTTGTAAATAACTATAACGTTCTGTAAGTTTTCCATCTTGGGTCATAAGTGCTCTTTTTAAAATACCGTCCTTATCATTGTTATAAAAAGAAGGAATCACATATTTCATAAACATTTCTCCAAATCCTTCACTGGCATCTTTAGGAAGTTCACAAGGCAGGTTATCTACTGCCATAACAGAAATAGTACTAGGTGTATCTATAGTAACTTCTTTTTCTGACATAGGGTCATATCCGTAAAAAGGATTTTCTATAGTAGAGGGGCGAATGGTAGAGGCCACTGGTCCATCTATGTCGCAAGACACATCTGCTACAAGATTTATTTTAAAATCTGAGTGTTTTGCATCTTCTCGTGTAAATAAGAATGGAGCCCCATCTCCATAAAAATGTCCGGCTATAAAGTAATCTGTCACTTTTGCATATTTCATAAAATCACTTTCATAAGGAGAAGGGTCATCATAAAACTCAAACTTGTCTCCTTTTGAACCATCTTTCCTCTTACTATATTCCATCACATCTATGAGGCAATATACTGGTTCTTCAAAATCCTGAGAGAGATATGCTTCATCAGTCACTTCTTTAATTTTAAGATGATCTAAAATCTCTTTGGCTCCTTTTGCTACTTTTCCTGTTCCTGAAAGCACAATTTTTATAGTAGGAACGGTAATTTTATCTAATTCTTGTTTTACTTCTTCTAAATCCCTAAGGTGTTCTACTTTAGGTAATTCAAAAATTCCATCACGTATTCCTAATAGTCTAAAACCGTTATAAGCTCCTACTAATCCTGCATAACGACCAAAACCAATAAGTCTTGCTCCATTTTCTTTAACGATCGTTTCGTGATCATACATCTCAATATTTTTTTCCAAAATTGCGCGTAACAATTTTCTATTATAGGGTTGTTTTTTAATTGTATGACTAAAAAAGAAATACTTTTTATTAGGGATTAATGCATCAATAGGGACTTCTTTTACACCCAACATAACATCGGCACTTGTTACATCTTCTTGAACATTAAATCCTTTATTTTTGTATGCTTCATCAGGGAAAATTCGAATATCAGATGACTCTACTATAAACGTTGCTTCAGGAGATTGAGCACGTGTTTCTTCAAGCTTTTCTGGAGAAAAAACAACTCTACGATCTGGTGGGTTTTTACGTTCTTTTATAATAGCAAACTTCATAGATATATCTTTTGTTTTCGGTTGATTTGTCAGATAATTAATTTGGTATACCTTTTGACATTATTAGACAGCAAATATATGGGTTTAAGTCCTATATTTGCAGACTTGTTTTTGTATTCGCTTTCGCGAAAGCGTAAACAAGATTTTTCAAATTTTATTTTTAGAATTTGATATTTGTTCTTTTACATAATGGGGGTCGATTTGGTTTTGACAGCGAGATTAGCCAAATAGTAAGCACGTCGAGCGCTGGGATATAGCTCGTAAATATCATATTTCAAACTTTTTAAACGGCGATAACAATTACGCCCTAGCTGCATAATCTGAATCATAGTAGGATAATGCCTCGGTCTACAAGGTAGACAAGCAGGAAGTCACTCAAACACCTTGGTTTGCGGTTTTTGATATAGTGACTTCGTAAAAGTAAACCTAGCCTTTGCAGGGTCTTGATGCAATAGCGAAATTTAATTGAGAATAAGGTAATCCTTGGTAGTTTCTGACCGGTGATTACACGAAAACTAATTAGAAACTAAGCGTGTAGAAAACTGTTTTGTTACTTGTTTGGACGGCGGTT
>CAYYSK010000049.1:0-12567 GCA_964474345.1 uncultured Flavobacteriaceae bacterium | reverse complement strand
TTCGAGTCCGCCCGACTCCACGATCATTCATAACTGCGTTATGGATTAAAATTAAGAAAATCCACCAAGTTTACTTGTGTGGATTTTTGTAGTTTAAGATATCTGTTCTGAAAGAACAGATAGTTATAATTGCAGTACTGGTGACAAAGTCAACCCTAAAGATAATCCGTCCGACTCCACAATAAACAACAAAACTCTTGTATTTTATAGGGATTTCTTTTTTTGTTGCACAACATTTGTATGAGCAGAGTCAACTCAAAAACAATACAAAACAAAAAGTTGAACAATGTTAATGCTTAGCGTTAATTTACTTGCGTAAGTTTTAAATCACAAGTGCATTACAATTATTAACAAACATTCTCTGAACAAACACAGCCAGGAGCATATGAGTTTTCACAAGTATCATCAACTAGGCAATTTTTACTTTCACATATAGTTGCTCTACTTGGATCGTCTGGACATTGTCCTGCAAATTCTGAATTCCCTATTTTACCACCAGAAATTTTAGTAAGGTTTAAATTAGAGATTACAGTTTTGTTTAACTTTAAATTGTTTAATTTTTTTTTCATTAGATGTTTATTTAAACGGTTATTAAAAATAAGTCAGGAAGTTTTTGTTCCCTATACTTATTTATTCGTTCAAACAATGAATACTTTGTTACCCAAAGGTTTTGTTTTTGATTAACTAGTCTAAATTTATATAACAACTATTGGATTTGATTTGTATTAAAAATCAAACATTATGTTGAAAAACTACGCTACTTGAATTCAATAATTAATCCTACGTCAACATTCAAAAAACCAAGTTCTATCAACTCTATTAAGCAATTATTTATAGTCATGTTATAAACTACAAAACCCCAATCAAAATTTTAATTGGGGTTTTTATATATTTTATTTTAATAAAGTTTACACCATATTAACAGAGACCTGATCCTGGATTATTTGTTCCGCCATTACACGAAAGACAATTAGTTTCCCCACAAGATTGTCCACAAGCTGCTGGCGGGTCACTTATACAGTTTACCTGAGATTCTTCGCCACCTACTATCCTATTTTGATTCGTAAGTTTTGAAATAGTCAATTTCTTTAAAGAGATTTTTTTTTTTGATTTTGTTTTTTTCATAATAACGATTTAATTAGTAAAATTTAAATTACAAAGTTCTCTAAGTAGTTAGAACTTTTTCTTTTTTCTTATTTTTTAAACTCTTTATATAATAAGATGGTGAAATACCTGTTTTCTTTTTAAAAGCGGTAGAAAACGAATCTGCCGAATTAAAACCTGCTTCTTTAGCTACTCCTACAATTTTATAGCGTTGAAGGGTTGAATTGATCTGTAATTCTTTTAAGATATAATCTATTCGTAAATCATTAATATAATTTATAAATGATTTTTCTTTATGTGTATTTATAACCTTAGATAAATACTTTGTATTTGTAGATATTTTTTTTGCTAAGGATCTAATTGTAATCGTGCTTTTCAAAAACCCTTTCTTAGATTCAAATGTTTCTAATCTTTTTAAAATATTATTTACTATTTCAACATCAATAGTAAGGCTTGTCACTTGAGATTTATTAATTTCCCTTTTTTGAGAGACATTTTTACGATTCACTTCTTTTATAACATCTTCAAATCGTTGTTTATATTTTTTTTGTTTTTGATACTGTAAGATACACAAAGAAATTATTATTAATAATACTATTATCAAAGAGGTTTTTTCAATAGTTAAATCTTTGTTTTTTGTTTGTAAACTTTTAATTAATGTATCTCTATTTTTTAAAAGTTCTGGAGTATCAAATTCAGAGTTGATCTTATTTGAAACATTTATATTTCTAGTAGAAACAATCTCATTAAATTTGACTAACTTATTTAGGTAATGTACTTCTTTTTGTGAATTATTATTTTCTTTATAATAAGTAATTAGATAATTATAAGCATCTTGTACTTGTGGGATTACTATATTATCAGTTGTTAATAAGGAGTCAACTTTTAAAAAATATTCTTCTGTATTTTTTCTTTGATAGTATTCTGAAAGCTTACCCAGATAATAATTTGCAAGAATATAATATTTTTTATGACCTTTAGAATTAAGATTAACATAGGTAATTCCTTCATTTAATAGGGTTTCAGCTTGTGAAAATTCGTTTTTGTAATACTGATTAATCCCTTCATTTATTAATGCTTTATTTAATAAATATGAGTTCTCTTGACGTACTTTACCAATAACCCTATTATAATAATAGGATGCAGAATCATACTCTTTAGCATATCGAAAAGATTCTGATAGGTTTAAAGATATTTCAATAATTGAATTTTGATTTTCTTTACCCTTCTCAATATAAAGGCATTTTTTATACAGCCCTAGAGCTTCTATATTTTTTCCTATATCATTTTTAATTTCTGCTATATTATTTAGAGCTGTAACTTCATAATTTTTATTACCATTTTTTAAAGATAAACGCATCACTTTTAAGTAATTCTTGAATGCTTTTTCATAATCATAACGTTGATGATAATATATTCCTAATGTATTATAGGCAGAGAATGAAAATAGGGAGTCCACACTATTACTTTCTTTGATAGATTGTTTTATAAGAGTAAGTTTTTCTTCATCATTAATGGCATAATTTGATAACATATTTAATGCAAGTGATTTACCAAGTCCATCACTTAAATCATTAGCTTTATTTAAATATATATTTAAATAAAATTTTGCCTTCAATGTGTCATTTTTATTCTGTAAAAAACGATCATATAAATATTCGTAACTCTCTTTTTTGAGAGTATCCGGGGTTTGTGTTACTTGGTGTTGTCCAAATACACAAGCATTAAAATACAATAGAAATCCACAGGTAGAAAGGATTATTTTTCTTAAAAGCATAAAACTTACTTTAATCAGTATAGTGTTTTTCGACTAAAAATAATCAAAACAAATTATAGTTCCTTCTCTATTAAGAATGTATAGCTATTTTGAGTGTATATTAATAGTTTTGAGGTGTTTAATTTTACAAGACATTTATTTATTGTAAGTGTCTTAACAATGATAAACTCTTAAGAATCAATTATTAGAACAGAAATATTAATATTTTACGGTATAAAATCATCGTACCGATGTATTTTTCCTTCATGCAATTAATTCTTTTATATAATGAATTTAAACAAATAATAATCAAATAGTTACAATAAAAATCACCAACCTTAATTCCGTGAATTCCTATAAATTTTTCTTGTAACACCCCCTTAAAATAGTGAAGTTTGAATGTACAATTATAAAATCTACTATAAGTATTAGTATTTAGATTCTATAAGGAAACAGACATATCTCTTGAATGTCTTTAAAATCATCAAGGTTTATACAATTAAAAAACGTTAATTATGAAAAAATTGTCAAATTTAGGAAGTCCTTTAAGCAATGAGCAACAAAAAAAAATTAATGGAGGTCTTACTCTTAGACCTAGTGGTTGCGCATCTGGAACCTGTGTAGGCTTCCCATATATTTGCCAACCAGGTGGTAATGGATGTGCAGTGCCTGGTCCAGGTGGAAGTATTTGTTACGGTACTCATGATGGATCAACTTGCTGCTTAAATTAAGCATTTTTAATTATTAGATTTTAAAATGAAGATCGTATAATTAAAATTATACGATCTTTTTTAAAAAAGTATAAAAAAATTAATCTCCATCTTCTAATAGAAAATGGTAGGCTCCAAATAATTCTTCTGTAGCTCCACCAAATAAAACTTGTTTTTGATCTTCTGATAAGATTTGATCTCTAAATAATGTTACATTTAATTTCATACTATTCATTTTTATAATTAATCTTCTTAAAGGTACTATCTATTCTTTGAAAGAGAAATACATATAATAACATATATTATATATTTTGACATCACAAAACTAAACGTGTGTACATTAAAAATTGATTTTTCTAAACTTATTATCATTTTTTCAAAACATAAGTAATAAAAAATAACTTTTATTAGAAATTCGCATCTTTAAAATATTATTAATCTGTAAAACAGATACTTATCTAGGTAGGAAAATTTACCTGTAAATTGTTTAATTATAAAGCTATTCGCTTACTTTTATAAAGTATCAACCTTTCATATCATATTCACATGTTTAAAAAACTATTTTTCTCATTATTATTTACTTGTATCAGCTACGTATCTCTAGTTGCACAAGTACAATCATCAGATGTTAACAGGTATTTACTACAACAAGTACAGAACAACACCTTAACTCCTTCTGATATTGCTGATTATAAGATAACTAATCAACACACAAGTAACAAAAGTGGAGTATTGCACATTTATTTTTCACAATCATTTAACGGTAATAAAGTAACAGGAACAGAAAGCAGTATTCATATTAAGGGTGGTAATCTTATTCAAGATCATAACAATTTTATAAAGAATATTGATCAAAGTATAGGAATTGCTTCGCCTAGTATTAGTGAAATTGCAGCGATTCAAAGTATTGCAGAAAAGATGAACTATACAATTAGTGGTTCTCTTACTCAAATAGCCAATAATACACCTTATCCTGAAAAAAGAATATTTAGCAATGGAGGTATTTCTCAAGAAGATATTCCTGTCGAACTAGTATACAGAAAGCTTCCATATGGTAAATGGGTTGCTACTTGGGAAATTTCAATTAAAGAGTTATCAGGTTCAAATTGGTATAATTTTTATGTAGATGCTTCTACAGGAAATATAATTTCAAAAAATAATTGGATTATACAATGTACTTCAGAGCATTCACATGATCATAGTGAAGAAGTAGCTTCTGCTTTTGCAGAAGTTTCTACAATGACACCATCGTCTTCAGTAATGGATGGAGGTACATATAACGTATTTGCACTACCACTAGCCACGCCATTACAAGGAGATCGTACTATGGAAGTTAACCCTCATAACACAACAGCTTCACCATTTGGATGGCATGATACTGATGGAGTTACTGGAGCTGAGTTTACAGTTACTCAAGGAAATAATGTAAATGCATTTGATGGCGGTGATAATAATGGCTACCAACCTGATGGCGGAGTTGATCTTGTTTTTGATCATCCTTTTAATCCAGTATATAGTAATGGTGACCAATCTGAAGATGCTGCTATTACAAATCTTTTTTATTGGAATAATGTTATTCACGATATCATATATTTATACGGTTTTGATGAAGCAAGTGGTAACTTTCAAGCTAACAATTATGGAAACGGAGCTATAGGAAATGATGCGGTTGATGCTATTTCTCAAATTGACACATTTTGTAATGCAACATTCGGGACTCCTCCTGATGGGTTTTCAGGAACGATGTCAATGTTTATTTGTGGTAATCGTGATGGTAATTTTGATAATCTTGTTGTAATACATGAATATGGACACGGAATATCAACACGTCTTACTGGTGGTGGTGGTAATTCTAATTGTCTTTTTAATGATGAGCAAATGGGAGAAGGTTGGAGTGACTGGTATGGTGCTGTTTTTACTATTGAAGCAGACGATGTTAGTACTGATTTAAGGCCTGTAGGAAATTGGTTATTTGGACAAGACGAAAATGGCTCTGGAATTAGGGCTTTTCCATATACTACAGATCTTGCACAAGATCCTAGAACATATAATTCAATTCAAGGTACAGCTGCTCCCCATCCTGTAGGTTCAGTATGGACAGCTATGTTATGGGAAGTAACTTGGGCATTAATTGATCAATATGGATTTGATCCAGACGTATATAATGGTACTGGGGGTAATAATATTGCGATAGCACTCGTAACAGAAGGATTAAAATTACAACCTTGTAATCCAGGATTTGTTGATGGTCGAGATGCTATCCTAGCAGCAGATGTTGCTCTTTATGGTGGAGCAAATCAATGTCTTATATGGGAAGCATTTGCAAAAAGAGGATTAGGGGCAAGTGCTGATCAAGGTTCTTCTAATAATAGGAATGATGGAACAGAAGCTTTTGACACTCCATCTACAGCAATAAATACACCAGACACTTCTTTTTGTATATCTGAAACTGCAATAACATTAGATGGAGGATCACCAGTTGGTGGTATTTATTCTGGTCCTGGAGTTACAGATAGTGGAGATGGTATTACTTATCTTTTTGATCCAACTACTGCTGGAATAGGAGTACACACAATCACATATATGGCTGAAAGCGAATGTTCTGATGGGAATACAGCTACAGCTACAATAGAAGTACGTAATGATACACCTATTATAGAATGTCAAGACATTACAGTTGATCTTGATGAAAATGGTACAATTACAATTACACCTCCCGATGTAATTGGAAACTTCCCATCTGGTGATGGATACACTATCGATCAAACTGGAGATTTTGCTCCTGCAAGTATTGTAGGTACTACTGTAAACCTTAGTGATGATCAAGTTTCCAATGCTTTACCTTTAGGGTTTGACTTTACTTTTTTTGGTGAAGAATATCAAAATTTCTATATTTCTTCTAACGGATTTATAACTTTTACAGCTGGTCAAAACAGTGGATGCTGTACAGGTCAATCTATTCCAGATACTGGCGGTATTGACAACTTTATTGCTTTTGCTTGGGAAGATGTTAATCCAGCTTCTGGAGGAACTATCAGATACGAAACAACTGGTACTGCTCCTAACAGAGTACTTGTTATGGAATTTGATAATGTACCATATTTTGGTTCTACAGATACAGTTAGTTCACAAGTACATCTTTATGAAGGTTCTAACAGAATAGAAATACATAGCCTTTCAATTGCAGCAAATGGTAATGCTACACAAGGTATAGAAAATGCAAATGGATCAGATGGTATTGCAACCCCAGAACGAAACTCGCAAACTTGGAGTGCAACAAACGATTACGTTGCATTTATTCCTAATGTAGGAGTATTCCCTAATAATTGTGGTAATGAAACAACTATTACTCTAGATGTAGATTCTTTTAATTGTGATGATTTAGGTGAAAACACAGTAACTATAACTGTAACAGATACTGCTGGAAACACAGCAAGTTGTACAGCTATAGTAACTGTTCAAAATTGTACATTAGCAGTTGATGAAAATATTCTTTCTGAACAAGTGAGTCTTTTTCCTAATCCTACAAGTTCAAGTTTTACGCTACGTTGGGACCCTAATAATACAATTAGTAAATTAGAGATTTTTGATATCACTGGTAAAAGAGTTAAAGATATTTCAATTGAATCAGGAATTGCTCAACTAAATGTAGATATAGCTTCTCTTAATACAGGGGTATATATTGTAAAAGCAAGTACTCTAGATTCTCAAACATTTATACAGAAGTTGATAATCAACTAGCATATTAAAAATCATTAAAAAAAAAGGGCTGTCTTAAAATTAAGACAGCCCTTTTTTTTAATATTTTTTCACACATCTGAAAATTTAAAATCACTACTAAACTCTTCCTAATAATACTTATACCAAATGTATTTCTTTTGTGTTTAATATTTTAATAAGCAAACCTATAAACATAAGATTTGCTTTTTTAAAGCTTGTTATCTATTTGTAAAATCTAATATTAAGATTCTGTAAAATGCATAACAAAAAATCAACCTTTTTATAAAGTAGAATATATAGTGAAGTAACAAACTTTGAACATCTAGAAAGTAATTTTATGGTCACAATTAATAAACTGTAACTGTATTAAATCAAAAAAATTCATGAAAACTTTTAAATTATACTTTTTTAAAATAGTACTACTTGTAGCTGTAGGTGCATATATGACAAGCTGTGAAGATGGTGAAGATAGACTTAACGGAATAGATGGTCAAGATGGAGCTGATGGGCAAGACGGAACAGATGGTGAAAATGGAGAAGACTTTGTTATGGAAGAAGCTATTTTTGCAGATAAATCTCCAACACCACCATTGGTTGCGATTGCTCCTCAATTCAACTTTGTAGAAGCATATTCATTAATTTCTACTCCAGATGTTATTGGAGATGATTTCCAACTTGCTGGCTCTGCAGATGGTGCTGGATTTTTAGTAGATGGAGATGAGTACATATTTGTTACAAACTGTGAAGATAGTTATGCAGTTGCACGTATACGATTAGACCAAAACCTTATTCCTATCTCAGGAGATTATTTATTAGATTCAGGAGTTTCTGATTTTGCAAGACAATGTTCTGCTACTATGTGGGAAGCAGATATCCATGGAGGTTCTCAAGACATATTCTTATCAGCATCTGAAAGTATCAGCTATGATGTTAAAGCTATAGATCCTCGTGTAACAACACCTACTCCTCAAGCTGATTTTGGTCTTGATGCCTTAGGTGAATTTTCTTGGGAAAATGCAGTGCCACTTCCCCAAAATGCATATCCTAATGCTACGGTAATCTTAGGAGGTGATGACGATTCAAGTAATTCAGAAGGTCAAATCACTATGTATTACTCTACAAATGGTGATGCTGATTTTGATAATGGTAGTATCTACGTATTACGCTACAAGGAAATCTCTGATGGTACAGGAGGTGTAGAAGATGTAGTTCCAGACACACAATACAACGAATTATCTTTGGATTTTGGAAATACATATGAAGTTGAGTTTGTAGAGATTCCAAATGGAGCCTCTCTTACTAAAGATGAAATGGAAATTGCTTGTAACGACGTATTTGCATCTCAGTTTATGCGTGTTGAAGATATCGATTATCAAAAAGGAAGTGATAGTAATGCAAGAAATGTATTTGTTGCTGTTACAGGAAGAGGTCCCGGACAAGGAACATATAATGATTGGGGGACTGTTTATAAATTAGTTTTAAATCCATCAAATCCATTAGAAGGTACCATTACGCAAATAGTAAGTGGTAACACAGACACAAACAATGCAGATGGGAATCTTCCTGATCTTCAAAGTCCTGATAACATTACAGTAACAGAAAATTTTGTATACATTCAAGAAGATCCTAATTCTTTCAGCCGTGGACACGCTGCCTTTATCTACCAAACAGATATCAATGGGAACAATCCAACACAAGTACTTGAATTAGTAGTACGTATGGATCTTGCAGAAGATAATAGTACTGAATTAAGTGGTGAATTTGGAGCACTTATTGACATTTCGGACAAAATTAGGAGAGCCTAATACGTTCTTATTAAATATTCAACCTCATTATTGGAGAAATGATGATTTTATGGGACTTGACGGACATATCAACGCTAATTTTGAAGATCGTCAAGCTTCTCAAGTTGTTATCTTACGTGGATTACCTAGATAATATATTAGTATTAGTCAATTATATTATTTCTCATTTTTTAAGCAACCCTCAGATGAGAGTTGCTTTATTAAACTAAAGTATTTTTTATGCATTATAAAGCATCTTCCTTACAATTCAAATCTTCGTATCTATTATATCTTTTAATACTGATCTTTACTATTATTTCCTGTAAAGAAAATGCTAATGAAAATACTTCTTATATTAAAACGATACAGCCTAATTGGGAAGGTACGCGATCATTATATCTTCAAGAAATCAATACTGCCATTACTTTAGTAGACAGTTTACAATTTATTTCTCCTAATTCTCCCCAAGCCAAACAATTATTTATAGAGATACGTACAGCATTTAAAAAAGCTGAACCCTACGCATCTTATCTTAATCCTGAAGTAGGACATCGTGTCAATGGTCCTGCCCTTCCGATATATAAAGAAGATAACGGAAAAGTTTTAAATCCTATCGGATTACAAAAAATAGAAGAAAGTATATATGAAGGCGAAACACCGATTAAACAATATCAAAACGAAGTAAAAACAACTTTAGGGTTATTACGTAATCTTCAAAAAAGTATTAAAAAAAGAGAACTTACCCCTCAACGTTATTTTATAGCGACTCACCAACAACTATTTCGAATTCTAAGCTTTTCAATTTCTGGATTTGATACCCCAGTAAGTCACTTAGGCATTCAGGAAAGTGCTATTTCATTACAAAATCTATATACAAGTTATGAAACGAGTATTCAAAAATTAACACAGAACACCCAACCTGAATTAGACATCATCTTTAAAAAACAAATAGAAACAGTCATTTCATATAGTAAAACACATCCTGAATTTGAAAGTTTTGATCGTTACACATTCATAAGAGAACACCTCAACCCTATTATGCGTTCTTGGGTAAAAATCAGAAAAGCAACTAATTTATGGGAAGGTACAGAATCTCAACCTTTTAATTTTGATGCACCTACCTTTTTTGAAAACGACAGCTATAACATTGCTTTCTTTACTTCAGGAGTAAACAAAAAACCAACTGATGCCCAAATAGAACTTGGTAAAAAATTGTTTTTTGACAACAATTTATCTTCAAATAATGAAATGGCGTGTGCTACTTGTCATGTTCCTTCCAAAGCATATACAGACGGCCTTATTGTGAATAGAAATAACACTGGTCATAAATTAAAACGTAATACCCCAACATTAATTAACACTATTTTTCAGAAAAACTTCTTCTGGGATGGTCGTTCTCAAACATTAATGGATCAGATATCATCTGTCTTTATAAATGACGAAGAATTTGGCACAAATGTACATACCTTTTCAAAAGATATTTTACAAGATTCGACATATCTACCTCTTTTTAAAAAGGCATATGGAGGTGTATCTAATCGTAATATTGATGTGATTAAAGCAATTTCTTCATACGTATCAACTCTTAATGGATTTAATTCAAAATTTGATCGTAATATGAGAGGAGACGAAGATACATTTACCCAAAGTGAAAAAGAGGGAATGAATTTATTTATGGGTAAAGCACTATGTGCTACCTGTCACTTTATACCACTTACTAATGGCACAGTGCCTCCATTTTTTCAAGAAACTGAACGTGAAGTTATAGGAGTTCCAAATACTTCAGAAAATAAGTCACTTGATGATGACTTAGGATATTATTGGAAGTTTAATGAACCTCTTCATAAAGGCATGTTTAAAACTCCTACAGTCCGAAATGCATCACTTACTGGGCCGTACATGCATAATGGCATCTATAATACCCTTGAAGAAGTTATTGATTTTTATAATCAAGAGGGTGGCGGTGGTCTTGGTTTTGACTTAGAGCACCAAACATTACCATTTGACAATCTACAATTAACTGATCAAGAACAAAAAGCGCTTGTAGACTTTATCAAAACACTATCAGATACACAAGTAGATTCATACTAACTAGAGTAGAAATCATTTTCACTTTGATTATTTAGTATCTTAGGGTTTCTTTAGAATTAATCGTGAAAGAGAATTTTATTAATTAGAACGCTACTATTTATAATATGTCTGATATGTTATGCGTGTCGCTCTAATTAAGCAATAGCAACTATAGATCAACAAGTAGAAAAAGAAATTTTAGATCTTGAGTATATGTATTGGGCAAATGATTTTACATCTTTTGGATTTGGATCCCGTTATTCACTTATTGTATTAGGTACTGTTACAGAAATGAACTCTTCTTCTACTCCACCTGAGGGCTCTTTATATACTTCTGTAAAAGGGCATATTGTTATTCAAGAAGCAATATATGACTCAAAATCACATAACAAAGACATCTCCCAAATAAGCCATATTCAAACCGATTGTTTTGATGGCACACTTTTAAAAAAAGGAGATCAAGTATTCGTTTTTTGTATTTCCTATGAAGGGGAATATGCCGTTACGAACAAATAGTCTATTATAAAAATTCCAACTAATGATAGACGTTATATAACTTCCTTAAAAAAATACATAGATGCATCATATAATCCCATAGTAATAGAAAATGATATAGATCTATGGAATCAAGTAGTTACTGGAGGTGCTTTTAAAGATTATATTAAAGAGTACAGAACATACTATAATAATTAAAACATTAGCTCATATACTGGAGTATCATTTTCAAATTCAAATAATTTCGAATAATCCATAACATTTGTAATTCCATCTAGTTTACATAAAAAAGCAATAGTCGCTGAAAGGCCAAAAAATAATAGATCTTTATCTTTTGGATGTGAAGGTTTTACTCCTTTATAATTTAATGGCAATGAATAACCACAGGCATCTAAAAAAACAGCTTCTATTTGTAATAATTCTTGAGGACTGTATCCTTTAAATGTTCTTCCTAAGCCTTGATGAACTTTTCCTACATAATTTAAAATAACAGATCCATGGGTATCAGAAAAATGCTTCCACGTATCTGTATTGTCTAAAATATTACCTACTGCACAGGATTTACAACATTCTGGATGCAATAAATCGTTATGAAAAGCAGTGTATAATTTTGTAATTGCTAGTTCAAGTCTTTTAGGAGTATTCATAGTCATTACTTTATACTTTAAAAATAAAAAAAATAAGCTTAATAGCCTCACAAAAAAATATTACAAAATAAGTATCTAATCACATATATTCTATAAAACATCAATATAGTTTTTTTGACATAAATTAATTAAAAATATATTTATAATCAATTGATATTTAATATTATAAGTGCATTTGATACAAAAACGGTAGGAATTTTTGACATTTAGTTGTTATCTCTATAGGCAAAAGTATCAAGTCAATTATACATTTTATTAAAAGCGAACAAGCAATTACCAAA
>CAYYSK010000048.1:0-17802 GCA_964474345.1 uncultured Flavobacteriaceae bacterium | reverse complement strand
CAATTTCTTTTCCTGATTCTATGGCTTCTATAATTGCTCTTGTGCCAAATATTTGAAGATTTTTTTTCATACAAAGTATAAGTAATTATGTGATAAAATTTAAATTTATAAAACTAATTTAATTCTATCAAAATGGGTTTTTAGAGATTGATGAAAAGCTTATTTCTTTAAGTAAGGTCGGTTTATTACTTTTAAGTGTAGCTGAATTATATTCTTTATACAAGTCTTTTAGTTTAGATTCATTAGAAGATGTAAAAGATATAAAGTCTTGGAATAAAACATCATGTATTCTTCTAGGATTTATGAACTTTCTGAATGAAATAGGACCTCCAAGTAAATTGTAATCAAGTGCAAGAAATTCCATTTGATAATTGCTTTGATCTATATAGAGTATAAATTGATTTTCAGGTATCCCTTCTAATTTTGTAAAGGTAATAAGAATAGTATAGTAATTTTTAGAGCGAATTTTGACATCTTCTAGTCTTCTTGCTTTAGTTCCATTAAAAGTAAGGTTAAAAGGAATAGAGAGTGCGTATAAAAACTTTTCTAATCTAGCATTTACAATAAGATTGTTATAAGAAGAACCTTCTCTTAGTGTATCATCTTTAAAATATTGAACTTGACCTCTATCATAAGTAACTACATGAAGACCATCTTTAAATAATTTCTCCATGGTATATTTTACTTTATGTTCATAATTAATCATTTTATAATTTACATCTTTAACCTTGAGACTGATTTCTGAAGAATTAAAGAGAAGGCCTCCATGATGTTTAATACATTCTTTTAAGATAGTGTGACCGTCAAGTTTGTTTGTTTTTTCAGAAGAATTAGATTGTGCACAGGAAATTATAAAATAACTACTACCTATTAGCATAAGAAAATATATAAGATATCGCATATATAAATATAAAAAAGGTTACCTAATTAAAGGTAACCTTTTAGGTGTTTTAATAAAATTATGAATTATTGTCTTGTCAATCTGATTACAGCATCAGAGCCCACTGCACATGTAGCAGCTCCGCTTTCATTATAACCTATAACAATTTCAAAAACAGAATCATCACCAGTAATATACATTCCAGAAATATCACCAATTGGAGGTCCTATATCTAAATTTCCACCACAAGCAAGGCCTGTACCTTGATTTTCATCTGGAACTACCACATCACATACTAATTGAAATGTAAATGGATCTGGATCTTGTCCTATTCCTAAATCTTCTAATACAACAGCAGAAAATTGTCTTTCAACAGAGATTTCACCTGGTTGAGAAAGAGTAACAGTTTGACCTTCTGCATATAAATTACCGAAATCTACAGCTGTTATATTTTCTAAAGTATAATCTCCAATAAATTCTGTTTCACCTACAGGACATACTACAGGAGTAGTATATTGAAAAGGCGATAGGAAAAATGAACCACTTGCAACGTTACCATTTACATCTGAATTGGTAAATGAACGACCATCAGTAAGATTAAGTACTAAACGAGTCCTGAAAGTATCACCACCAAAAGTTTGATCATCTGTAAGATTTACTAATGCAAGCATTTCAGAGAATGTTATTGTTAACATAGTTCGCGGAAGACCAAATTCACCTGTTGTAAAATCACTAGCTGGAATATTCCCAAAGAATACTTCATCAGTAATTCCACCACTAGAGTCACCATCATCTGCAGAACCATCTTCATATGTAAGGAAAATATCTACACTTTCTAAAAGTGCTCCATCTTCTTGATCTTGTTCTTCAATTTCGATAGAGAAGGCAGCGTCTGTCTGCCCAATTGGGAATTCGTTAGAAAATACTTGTACAGTTCTAAGTATTGCACCTCTCTCAACAGTATCGAGAAGGGTGTCTACTTGTTCATCTCCATCATCGCAAGAGAAAAAGCCAATTGCTAATGCACTGAAGATTAAATGTTTAATATATTTTTTCATTTTTATTCTTTTTTAAGAAAATTAATTAGAAGCTGGAAAACCTGGTGCAGGAGGATTATTATCCCAAAAAACTTGCACATCTAAATTGGCTTTCTGTTGTAAATTAGTATTTGTACTAGTTTCATTCAATGGATAAAAGAATGATTTAGGAAAGTTTCCAGGTGTAGGCTCAATATTAGGCTGTAATGTGTTAGGAAATCCAGTTCTTCTATAAAAATTAAAAGCATCAAGACCTGAACCATAAAGTGTAGCAAAATATTGCTCAGCAAGAATATTCCATTGATCCATAGTAGAACCTGCATTAAAAGCAGCTCTAATGTTAGCAGCAAAAGCGGTTCCATCAGCAGCATTTGTAAATAAAGAAGTGTCAGCAGTTGGGTCAAGAGATCCAAAAGACTGTACTTTTTCTACAGACTTAACAAGACCAGCTTCTATAAGTATACCAGCTCCCATTGCGTCACCTCCTACAAGAGCAGCTTCTGCACGCATAAAATCTACATAAGATGCTAACATAAAAGGACTAATTCCAGCTCCTTGACCACCAACAGTTAAATCTACTTGACCAAAGGTTTCTTCAGTTAAATCATCGTCGATATTACCCATGTCATCAAAAACATCTTGACCACTATCAAATAAACCAGCTGAAGGATATACTCCCCAAGTAGTTCTTGAGAAATTATCTGGTGGGACACCATCGTTATTACCATGATCACGCCCCCAATATCCATCTTCTAGATAACAAAAAGTAAATCCAGCATAATGCGCAGGAGCAGTCTGAAGAGAACACTGTAAAGTTTCCTCATTTCCATCAGGATCACAAGAGGCACCAGGAGTACAACCTGTCTGTCTAAAGAAATAATAGCGAATTCGAGGATCGTTTGTAGTGTTCATCAAATTCATTAGCCAATTAGAACGATAATTACCAGCTCCTGTTGTAGTATAATCAGCATTGTAGTTTGGGTGACGAGTATTAGGTTGTAGGATGTTGCTACCCCATTGGAATTGGAAATCATCATCGCTAGAAGTAATAAAATTACCACTAGCAACTATAGCGTTAAAAGAAGCTAAGGCGCTTCCATCTACCAACCTTGTCTGTAAATACATTTTCATTCTCAATGTATTAATTAATCGTACCCATTGATCAGTATTACCTCCGTAAAATGCATCAGCAGTTCCAACTGCAGCACTAGTAGGATTTGTTATATTACTTTGAGCAGTATCTAATAAATCAAATGCTACTTGATATAACGTTGCATCGTCGTCTGCTATTGGTTGTGGAAATTCTGGATCTGCAGCTTGTGTCCAAGGAATATCACCAAGAATATCTACCAAATTCACTAAATAATAAGCTTGCAATGTTTGTGCAAGTCCTAAAGCTTGAAATTGCCCGCTACTAATAGCGTTAGGTTCCATTGCATTAATATCTGTAGTGATACCTTGATAAAAATTTGTCCAAGTACCATTTAAGGTAGCAGGAACTAATGAATTAAGGTAATCTCTACCTGCAAATTGCTCTATACGCGTTAAACTTGCTCCTAATCCGTTCAATCCTTCTGTGTTAAATGCAAAATCTAATTGAATAGAATTTAAGAATAAATCTACAGAAGCCTGATCTGGCGTTAAGGCATTCGGATTCTCTAAAAGTTCAAGTTCAGTTGTTTCACATGAAATGAAAAACAAACTTCCACTTAGAACAGCGAGAGAAAATAATTTAAATATTTTTTTCATAATAACTATTATTACTATTTTATTAATTAAAATGTAGCTCTTACGGCAACACCGTAACGTCTACCACTTGGACCGTTTATAAATTCGAATCCTCTACTGTTTCCAACACCTAAAGCAACTCCTGGGTCGAAGTTAATACTATCTGGTGTATTAAATGCGTCAAACCATAAGTTTTGACCACTAGCAGTAATTGATAAAGATCCAAACGGTGTACGCTCTAAAGCTTTTTTAGTAAACGTATATCCAAAAGAAAGCTCTTGTAATCGTATTACAGATGCGTCATAAACACGAAGCTCGGTAGGACCAAAGAGCACATTTGAGAAATAAAAGTCAGAGTTGTTGATTTGAACAGTATTAGGAGCTCCAGTAGCTTGTTGTACACCAGGTAAAATGAAAGTGTTCTCACGATCTACTGTCTCTTGAGCTAATCCACGACCTAATAAGGTGGCAATAGTTGAAGAAGCAATATCCCCTCCTTGTGTATAATTAACTTGTACTCCTAAATTGAAATTTTTATAAGTAAATGTATTAATAAAGTTCAGGATGAAATCTGCATTTGGATCTCCAACAATAGGGGTAAGACCTTCTTCATCTGTATTTTCAATAACATAACTACCTGCTGCGTTTACTAAGAAAGCTCCCGTTGTTGGGTCTCTGCCTATACGAGTTCCAACCAATGCTCCAAGAACTTCTCCTTCACGAGCTACGTTACCTCCTTGACGGCCTCCATTACCAGAAAAAATGATTTGTTCTACCTCACCTTGACCTAAATCAGTTACGATACTTTGATTAGTAGTAAAGTTAGCTCTCGAATTCCAATTAAACCCATTATTATCAGATTTGAAAACATCTACACCAAGATCAACTTCAACTCCATCACCTTCTACTTCACCAATATTAACAACTGTAGTTGTAAATCCAGTAGACGGTGCTAATGGGCTTCCTACAATTAAGTCTTCAGTAGTTCTATTAAAGTAAGAAGCGTCAAGGGTTACACGATTATTTAAAAATCTAGATTCAAAACCAAATTCAATTTCTGTTTGTAATTCAGGTCTTAAGTCAGGATTAGCTCTAATACCAGATGTAGTGTTTATTGAAACGTCTGATCCTCCAAATTGGAATGCCTGAGTTGCAAAAGCTAGCGTTTGTATCGTTGGGAAGCCTCCAGGAAAACGTGCAGAAGTACCTAAACTTGCTCTTAGCTTTAAATAATTTAAGCCATAGCCATTAGATTTTAAACCTTCAAATGCTTTTGTAGGTAAAAAAGATAAACTAACAGATGGATATAATAAAGAATTATTTTCACTAGTTAACTCAGAAGTCCAATCATTTCTGGCTGCTATTGTTAAATAGATCATATCATTGTAATCAAGAGCTGCTTGTCCATAAACTCCAAGAAGATTATTAAAAAAAGTAGCAGCAATTTCATTGTTCTCGTCAAAATTAAAGTGTTCTACAACTCCAAATACATTTTGTCCAGAACTTGCTACACCTGTTATCTCGGTATCTGTTCTTCTAGATGTTGCACCTACATTAAAAGTAAGACCAATTTTATCAGATAGGTCATAATCTCCATTTAAGACAATACTATGATCCCAAATTTGATTTAGACGATTAGAAGAATTATAAAAACCAAGAACATTGGCGTCAATACCTCCACGATTTTGATAATTTTCTGCAAATTCATTAAAAACGTCTAACCCAAAGCGATAAAATATATTCAAATTATCATTAAAATTATACGTTAAAACAGAATTACCAGATATACGATTTGTTAATTGAGAAACTTTAGCATTCGCTACAGTCCATAATGGATGCTGAATATCATTACCCTGTCTATAATATACACTTTCTCCGGTTAAAGGATTTTGAAAAGGCAATCCTATTAAATCAACAGATCTAGGTGTAAAAAATAAATTACCATATACAGAAGATGTAGCTCCATCAAATGTACCATTACCTTCAGACTCCGCAACTGGAGGAGTACTAAAATCAGTACGCGCATAGTTTAAATTCCCAGAGATACTAAATTTATTAGAAAGCTCTGCTCTACCTCCTAGAGATAAGTTGTTACGTCTAAGACCATTTCCAGGTAAGAAACCTTTTTGGTCTGTATGACTATAACTTACATTGTAAGAAACTTTATCTTCTCCACCTCTCAAACTAATATTTGTGTTTGAAACACCTCCAGTTCTAAAGAAACGTTCTACACTATTATATGGTCTCCACTCATAGCGAACATTTTCAAATTGATCTCTGAAAGGATCATGAGCTGGTGCAGTCGATGAAACATATGGATGTGTAAGAGTACCATTATCGTCAATAGCTGGAGCATTAGCAAATCCTGCAACTCCGTCACGATTAAAACTTGGTCCCCAGTTAGAGAAAAACCATCCAAATGCTTGATCAAAACCGTTACCAAATTCATTTTGATAATCTGGCAACGATGCTACCTCATCTGCAAAATAAGACTGTGCTACAGAAATTTCATTTTTCTTAGAACCTTTTTTAGAAGAACCCGTTTTCGTAGTAATTAAGATTACACCATTACGGCCTTCAGATCCATAAAGCGTAGCAGCTGCTAAACCTTTAAGAACAGAAACGCTTTCAATATTATTTGGATCTAAATCCAAAGATCTTGATGATCCATTATTTCCAACAAAAGCACCTCCTGCTGCATTAGTATCACTACTAAATGGAACACCATCTACTATATAAAGAGCTTGATTGCTACCATTAATAGAACTATAACCACGAATTACTACATTTGTTCCAGATCCTGCACTACCCGATGTTTGAGTAATTTGAACTCCAGAAGCTTTACCTAGTAATGCTCTAGTTACATCTGCTTCAGGTTTAGACTCAATTTCTTCAGAAGAAACAGTTGCAACAGAATATCCTAACGCTTTTTTCTCACGTTTTATACCTTGTGCAGTTACAATTACTTCATCAAGTTGATTGTCTTGTACAAGAGCAACATTAATTGTAGTTTGATTACCTACAGTAACCTCTTGAGTTGCATAACCTATATAACTAAATACAAGTACATCACTTGGACTTGCTTCAATAGTATAGTTACCATCAAAATCGGTTTGAGCTCCAGTTTGAGTTCCTTTGATTAAGACACTTGCCCCAGGCAATGGTCCTCCTTCTTCAGAAACCGTTCCGGAAACTGTTGTTTGTGCAAATGAAACTTGCACGACAAACGCTAACAAGAGCGTTAAAATTCCACTAAACTTTGTTTTCATTTTTATAAATTATTTGAATTAGCCAATATCAAAAATCACAATAAAAAGTTAATTACACAACTATTTACTCCTAAAATTAACGAATTAGTTTTATAGTAAGCTCTATTGCCAGCTTCTATGATGCTTTATGCTGAATGTTTTGGTATAGATTGTCTCTATCTAGTTTAACCCGTTGTGCATTTTAAATAATGCTAATTTTAATATTGTTGATATTTCTATTGAAAATGAATCTGTTAATATATTGAATGGTTGTTAAAGCTGTTATTTTAGATAGTATTCTGACCTTAAATCTATCAAATGACTTGGCATAGCTGCGTATTATCATAAACTGATCACACGGTTGTGAGAACAAGGTTTCTATTCTCTTTCGTTTCTTTCTGAACACGTACGGCTGTCAGCTGTACTCTTTTTGATTGTTTCTCATTGGAATAGTCAACTTTATATTGTAATTTTCAAATAGATTGAGCTGTATTTCTGCTGATAAGTATCCTCGACTCCAATTAATGTGCAATCACTTATTTGCATCTTTATATCTTTGAGGTAGTTGATATCGTGAACCGAAACTGGACTTAGGTCGATAGCCTGAAAAACATCTTCTACAGAATAACTGCATGAAGTTTATAGCCTTAGTAATGTGAATTCTGTGCGGCGAAATACCCTTTGCCAGGACTAGCATAAACAGTCTCTTTGCAAATTTTAGACCTCGAACTTCTAGAAAGTTTACATACCTCAAGTTGCATACTATAAACAACAAAATAATTTTCAAATTCATTTAAGTGAGAAGCCAGTTTCAATCGAATTCTATCAATATCGATTATAAGTATCCTTCTGCGCCTATTGTAAACACTTCGTTCTATTTTTGATGATATATTCTCGGGAAGTTTTCTAAATAAATCATTTTCGCTATCCACACTCATAAATTCAGCAGTTAAGCTCAAACAGATTAGTTTAGGGTTGCTTAATCTTAGTTCACGACGTTGATAGGGTAAAAGTTGTTCTTTTGATATTTCTCTTAATACTTCCAATATTCTTTTGTAATTTGCATTTAAGTTGTTCATTGTAAATGTTTTATAGTTAAAACAAATTATTAATTATCAGTAAGATGAACAACTTTTTACTTTTAAATTAAAATGAACAACGGGTTAACTATTAATATTTTTTTAAATGTAGGTTTTGATATTAATGATTTTAGTTTTCTAATCCGGTGCCATTTAATCTAAAGAATTCCCCGACGCAGAGCGTCGAGGAATTCTTTAGATTAGGTATTTGTATTAAGCTCTCTGTGCATCTATATTAATGCATATTATAATGAATTATAATAAGTAAATATTTTTTTTAAATCATCCTCTTTTTTGAAAGATAATTTTTCTTTTTTTGAAAATGATAAAATTTGGTCAGATTTCCCTTCGAATAATTTTAAAATATCAGTTTTTTTTAAATTAATCTCTTTAAAAGCATTATCAGCACTGTAATAGTATTTTGGTTTATTTATATATTTGATTTTACCTTTAATGTAGCCGCCTGCGTTTTCTGTTTCTTTAATTACTAAAGTATGATCTTTAAGAAATTTAAATTTGTTAGAGTCATAAATCGTTTCTAAGTAACGCCTGGATTTATTTATTGGGTTATATGTGTTAAGGAATATTTTATCGTTAAAAATTATTTTTTTATACCTTACTACATCAAGTAAATAAATAGATTCTTTGGTAGCTAAGGCAAAAGTGCCAACTTTTGTGTTAAAATTGGCATTGTTTAAAACGGTTTCTTTGCCTAATTCATTTTTCAATATGATAAAGCTATTCCAATTTTTAAATAAAAATTCATTTCCTTCAATTTCCTTTCTTTTTGCTATTACGGTGAAAGGAGTATTACTGTTAGGAGTACCTCCATTTAAAAACTCTGAAAATCCTTGATTAGAAATTAGAGAATTTGTTAGCTGATTATTTTTTTCAATAAAATCTTCTTTTGATTCTTTTTCTTTTGAAGACTGTTTTTTTTTGCCTTGAGCTTGTACAAGTGTACTAAATAATAGTAAAACTATTATAAATATTTTTTTTTTCATAATGTTGAGATTATTTTTTATAACCCTTGCTATACCTAAAAAGGGTATCAAGTGTTATATTATTTGAGAATTAAATAAATATAAAAAAGCTATCTAAATAATATAGATAGCCTTTTTCTTGGATCAAATATGTAAAATCTACTCTTTTAGATTTTTAATAAAGTAAATTAAGGTTTCTATATTCTTGTTAATTCTAAAACAATTCTGTAAGGATCAACATCACAAGCATCATCACCGACAGCATCATTAAATATAATTTGATATACTGAATCGTTATCAAGATCTACAGTAGCTTGATCGTCTGGTGATGATTCTAACTCAATTGTTGGAGTTCCAGCTCCACAATTAACACCTCCTCCTGATTGCTGATTTGGGACAACGACAATATCATCTTCAATATTAAAAGCAAAATCAAAAACAAACCCACCTGTACCAAATTCTGGTAAATATGCCAAGTTTATAGACCTTTGTAATAAACCATCAGCATCAAAAACAGGATTTATAAACACAGGGCCGTCTGCAAAAGTAAGAGTTGCTCCAAAATTAGGAAAAACTCCTTCTACCACTCTTAAATTGTAGTCTCCAGCAAAAGGACCAACAATACTTATATTAATTTCGAAATTTTCAGAAAAAACTCCATCTGTAACTTCAATAGTTAATGTTTGAGAAATGATTTCTCCAATAGGATCTTGACCTTCAACTGTAAGTATTCCTATAAATTCGTTTGCAGGTATTGTTATTGTTGAAGGCAAATTGTAATAAACAGGATCTGCATCTGTCTGATCGTCTACAATATTGACATTAAAAGTTCTGTCTGTATTAGATCTTGTTGAGCTTTGTAGCATTATATCAACTGATGCTGTTTCATTTATTAAAATCCCAAGATTTGCTGAGTTTTCAGATGTAACAGTAGCAAGATTTAATAATGTGTCTTCTTGATTATCTGGGTCAAATAAAATTCTATCATCTTCATTACAACTAATTGTAAGAAGTAGAATTACTATAAAGCCTAATTTTAATATATTTTTCATTTTTTTATTTTTTTATTTTTAGTAGCCAGGATTTTGATCTGCATCAGAAATACCATCGTTTGAAAATATCTCAGCTTGAGGTATTGGGAAAGTAAATCTAAAACTTCCAGCATCTAAGTTACAAGTTGTAGCTGGTCTTCCTACTCCAGAACAATCATCAGATATCCTGTCAATTGATCTATTGTAGCGTTTTAAATCTAATAAGCGATGACCTTCAAAGGCTAACTCAACTCTTCTTTCATCAAGGATGTCATTTATAGCTTCATCCAAATTAGCATAATTAGCGGGTGTTGTTATACTACTAGCTCTTGTTGTACGTAATAAATCAATATCATTACGAGCCTCAGTAAGGTTCCCTAAAAGAGCATTTGCTTCTGCTCTTATTAATAACATTTCAGAGGATCTAAAAACTTTTATATTGTTAAGTGATAACAATTCAGAAGAACCTAAATATTTACCAACAATTTGATCGTTGCCGTCAGCTACTCGCATTGTGATATCTGTTTCATTATCAATGTTTGTGTCAAGTCTATCTTGACCAGAAAGTGATAATTGATTAAATAAATCTACAGAAGTAGAGAAAAAGACATCTTGATTAACATCACTGTAGATAGTACCTATTCTACCATCAAATTGATCCCTTTCTATTTGAAAGATAGTTTCAGTAGGAGTAGTAGGAATATCTTCATCAATTCTAAACATGTTGATATAATCATTTCCAGATACTAAAGGAACAGCAGTTAAAATTTGAGTAGTGAGATCCACAGCGCTAGTTAAATTTTCATTTCCGCCACTATATATCGCAACTCGAGCTTGTAGCGCACGTACAGCATTAATATTAAATCTATTTACATTTAAATTACTACTTGATAATAAATCTGAAGCTAAGTTTAAATCTTCATTTATTTGATCTAAAACCTCTCCAACAGAATTTCTAGGATTGTTTAATTCATCAACTCCTACTTCTAAAACTCTAGTAACGATAGGTACACCAGGTGATGATGGATCAAAAGAAGGTGCAAACATGCGTAATAAATCAAAATGTTGCCAGGCTCTCAATGTTAATGCTTCTCCCATTATTTGAGGAAGTGAAATATTGCTATTAGGAGTATCTGTAACTTGATTTACAGATCTTAGAACTCTATTTGCATTATCTATGGCATCATAAGCAGAATTCCAAATTCCAAGAGGTTCTCCAGAGCCATTATTAAGAGTAAATGAGTGAGCTTGTAGACCTTGCCCTCTATTTCCAAGACCTATGCGAACTTCATCAGCTCCAATACTATTTATAGATAAAATTCCAGCATAGGAGCCAATAGAGTTATAAGCGCCTAATAGAAATCGTTCTAAATCTTGATCAGTCTCTATTGATCCATTTTCAGAGAGAATAAAATCCCTATCAAATTCTGTGAAATCATCGCAAGACACAAAACTTGCGACAGTTATAAGTGCGATTATTAATTTATTAAATATTTTCATTGTTTTTTTTTTAGAAATTCAAGTCAAGTCCAAATGTATATTGCTTTGCATTTGGAAATTCAAATTGAGATATATTGTTATTGTCTTCAGGATCTAATCCTCCAAAGTTTGTAAACGTTAAGACATTTACACCTCTAGTATAAATCCTAGCACTCTGTAAGAATGTCTTTTTTAATAAACTTGGTGGGATAGAATATGATAGTGTAATATCTCTAAGTCTAATAAAAGATGCATCTTCAAGATCTTGATTTGTAAACTGACGTTGCGTAGCAACACCATTAACGACAGGAGCAGGTATTTCTGTTATATCTCCTGGATTTTGGAAATAATCTAGGATTGTTACAGATTGATTTAATCCAGCTCCTAGGAAATTGAAGTTTTCTAAGAAAAATGAGGTGTTATTAAACCTTGTAACTTCTGCTTGGAAAGAAAATAATGATGAAAGTGAAAACCCTTTATAACTAGTAGAGAATCCAAATCCTCCTGTGTATAGTGGTTCTGAACTTCCAAATCCTGTTCTAGCGTCATTTCCATTAAATACATTTGTGATATTCCCATTAATATCACGATAAAGTGGTTCTCCATTAGCAGGATTAACTCCAGCAAATTCATTTACAAAATGAGATCCTAATTGCTCACCTACACGTACGATACTAGTACCATTTACAAATTGATCAATCTGAGGCCCTAAATCAGTTACACGCCCAAAATTATATGAGGCATTTCCAAAGATGTCTAAGTTCCAATTTTGATCGTTATAAATGTTATAATCTAATTTTAATTCGAGTCCTTGATTTTTTATAGATCCAATGTTTGTATTTACATTAGTATCTCCAAATGCTGCTGGTAATGTTAAGTTAACAGCTAAATCTTCCGTATTAGAAACATAATAATCAAAAGTTCCGCTTAATTTTCCTTTCCATAAACCAAAATCTATACCAACATTGAATTGTTCTGTAAATTCCCAACGTGATGTAGTATTAGCCAAGCCAGCAGTTACTAGTGTAGGAACTCCTTGAAAAATAGGATTGGCTAATTGTTGTATAAAGGCATTAGCTCCAGCACTTGCATCATTACCTGTAGTTCCAAAACTAGCTCTTATTTTTAATTGATCAATCCAAGAAGCATTTTCTAAAAAACTCTCATTATCTAGACTCCACCTTCCAGATACAGAATAAAAAAGAACATTACTGAACTCTGGGTCGATACGAGAAGATCTATCACTTCTGATAGAAGCAGCAAATCCATAGCGATCATCATAACTATATCCTCCTGTAGCAAAGTATGAATTTAAGCTATTTCTAGTTCTTGCTCCAAATGTAGTTGGAATTATTCCATTGTCAACAGTACCTTGTGTGATTGCAGCTTGAAACCCAAATAACGCAGGTTCTAATCCAAAACCAGTAAAGCCACTAGATCTGAAATCTCTGTTATTAAGCTCCCAAAAAATACTGAAGTTTATATCATGCTTTTCATTGAATGTATCAGCATAATTTAATTGGAGTGTAGATGTAAAATTTAAATCTCTTACAGAGTTTTCTTGTTGACTACCAAATAAATTTGCATTACCATCGGTTACAGCTGGTATAGTTTGTCCTCTAAAAGTATTTGGATTAAATGCTGTAACGTTAAAATCATCTTCAAAATCTATACCTACATTATATCCTAAATCTAACCAATCTGTAAATTTATAATTAAAACGAGCAGATGTTACAAGTTTAAATTCTTCATTTTCACGAATACCTTGTTGCAAATCCTCAAGAATATTTGGTGCTAATCTTGGTAATGTAGGATTTCCAGTATTAAAAGTCCCATCATCATTAAATACAGGTACAGTTGGATTTCCTAAGAAAGGAATTAGAAATGGATTAGCAAGATTTACTCCTCCATTACTAGGAACATTGTTGATTCTTGAAAAACCTAGAGATGTGTTAATGTCAAATTTAAATTTCTCGTTAAATTGATGTGTAAGATTTAACCTTGTTGTGATACGCTGAATATCAGAGTTAGGGACTGTTCCTTCTTGTTCAAAATAAGATAAAGAAGTAAAGAATCCAGTTTTCTCAGATCCTCCAGTTGCTGATACTTCATGAGAAAATGTTCTACCTGTTCTTAGTAGTGCATTTTCTGGAGTAAATCCATTTAAATCATTGACTTGCTGATCTATGTCGGCATCAGTAAGTGCTCCAGCTCCATTAAGTCCTAAATCTCTACTCAATTCTAGAAATTGTCTAGCACTTAATACTTCAGTCTGTAAAGATGGAGCCTCAGATATTCCAGTAAAAGTTCGTACTGCTATTTGAGTTTTGTTTGAACCTATTCTTCCTTTTTTAGTTTCTATTAGTATAACACCTGCAGCTCCTCTGGCACCGTATAAACTAGTGGCCTGTGCATCTTTTAAAACAGTTACACTTTCAAAATCATTAGCATTAAGAGAAGAGAAACTGTTTGGGTCTATTGTTACACCATCAACAAGAAATAGTGGTTGCGAATTTCCGAGAATAGATGAAGTACCTCTAATTCTAATACGAGCAGGAGTTCCGGGTTGTCCAGAACCAGATGAAACTTCGATACCAGTAGCTCTCCCTTGAAGTATCTGTTCAAAAGATGCTAATGGGACTTGAGCTAATTCTTCAGCTTTAATAGATGATGTTGCAGAAGTAACAGATGATTTCTTTTGAGATCCGTAAGCTACAACAACAACCTCTTCTAATGAGTTGTCTTTTTCTAAGACTACACCAATTAATGTTTTGTTACCTACAGAAACCTCAGTGTCTTTAAAACCAACATAACTAATAACTAAGATGTCTGAAGAAGATACATTTCCAAGTGTAAATTTACCATCAAAATCTGTTTGAGTCCCCCTGTCTGTTCCTTTAATAATAACATTTGCCCCAGGTAGAGGTCCATTTTCTTCAGTAACAGTACCTGATACTGTTTTCTGTTGTGCAAAAGAAATTTGCACTGTAAACACTAATAATAGTGTTAGCATTAAGCATAATTTTTTTTTCATTTCTTTTAAATATTACATTTTCGATAAAAATCACAATAAAAAGTCGACTGTGCAACTATTTATTGCTAAATTTTGATTGTTTGCGCATTTTAAATGAACTTCTTCTAATAGAATGATGTTTTCTATTGCGAAAATGTTTGCTTATGTATTTGATTATTATCAAGATAGTAATTTGATAAATTTGTAATACTAACAAATTTTGGAATAATCTTTTATAATGGATTTATGATTCTTCTAAATTACGCAAAACGCTTTTTTAAAATAGTAAAGAAAGCTCTCGTTGAGATAATTTTCTATTTCACTATCAAAAATTGCTTTTTTTTATAAGATTTTAGATAACTCCGATAAAAATTTACTTTTAGGTTAATTTTAACATAATAGAATCAAAGGTAGTATTTTTTAATATAATATATGATTTTAGTGAAGCGAGGTATGCGTAACTTAAAAACGAATAGCAAGTTGGAAGTGTAACTTAGTATTTGAAAAACGAAATGTTTGGTTTTCCGTTTTTCCATTTGCTATGTTTATTTTGAAAATGCCTGCTTTGGTTCTTAATCCTGTGCCTATCCCAAAACTTAGTAGTTTTTCTTTTTGATTTACGATGTTATTCTCAAAATATGCTAAATCTATAATACTATGTATATAAATGCTTGAGTTTAATACATACCTGTATTCTGTGTTTAATGTGCTTACGAGGTTTGCAAAAATGCTATTCTCTTCAAAGCCTCTTATACTTGTGATTCCTCCAAATCGATATAATTCATTTGTTAAGTATGAATCAGAAAGGAGAACTTGAGTTCTGTTCTTTAGATAAATTTGATTGTAGTCGTTGAGTTTGAAAATGTGACTAGCAATACTATTGATGCTTAGTTGTTGTTCATTTGTGTTTTCTGTTTCTCTATTTCCAATTTCTCCATGTATTTCTAATTGTGTTCTTATAGGGAAGAAAAAATCAGATTGAAGATTTGTGTGCCTGAAACTTCCTAACACTCTTTGTTGGGTGTAATCTTCTATGATGTCATTTATGTCTGCGGACTCTATGAGATCTTCAGATTGTTTTGATTTATACCCTAAAGCAATTGTGTTGTTAGCATTTATTTGGTAAAACAAACTAACTTCTTGGCTGCTTTCAGAAAAAGTACTGTCTTTTCTAAATAATTTGAGTTGTGTTTCTATTCCTAAGGGGCTTTTAAAAAGATAAGGTAATGTTGCTTTAATATTTAGTTGAGTTTGGTCTTCTCCGTCACTTTTATAATTTAGAAGAAGTGTTTCTCCATAATTAAGGTTGTTTGTTAGAATTAAATCGACGTAACCATCAAGTTGGAGGCTATTGGTTTCTTCATTGGTGGCAAAACCTAAGAAACCATCAAAACGATTATTAACTTTTCGTTCTAAATAAAAATACACAGTAGTGCTATCTTTTGTAAAAAGTACTTCGGGGTCTTTCTTTGAAGATATAAAGCTAAGATTGTTGAGGCGCTCATTTTGTTCAATCAACTCTTTTTGATTAAAGATTTTTCCTTCTTTTATTCTGGCATAATGTTTTATGAATCCTTTAGGGGCTTTTGTGTATCCATTTATAACAATACGATCGGCATAGCGATTTATATCTTGTTCAATAATCAGATTCCCTGTGAGACTATTAGATGCTTGCTTTTTTGTAATAGAAGTTATCTGAAAGCTAGTGAATGGATTTCCACTGTTTGCAGCTATATAGGTTAGATTTTCTAAAATTGCTTTCGCGAAAGCGGTTTCAATAACAATACTGTCATTTTCTACTTTGAGGTTAGCTTTTTTTAGGTACTGTTTAATTGGAGAATTTGAACTTATAGGTATTTTAATGTAACTGTAGCGCTTTCCTAATGTTAAGATTGATGAATGAGAAAGGCCGATATTGCTTCTTTTTTCAGAAAGGTCTATATATCCGATCTGCGAAAGTGTGTTTTTTAAGCTATCAATAGTAGCGTATAGAGGGGTGAGTTCGTTGAAAGTTTTAAGGTATCCAATGCTGTCTATTTTCTTGGTTTCAGTATCGGTACTTCCTTGAATTTTAAGTGTGAGTTTACCTTCTTGAGATGAACATACAGAAGTAGTATATATATATAGGACAAAGAAAAGGTAAATAATGCGTCTCAAGCAATTGTATTTTTAAGTGTAAATCTAACGGTTTTTGTAGGTAAAAAGTGTTCAGAAACATAATTATTAGAAAAACCTTTTAAAATAAGTGATTTACTGTTTGATAAGCTTAAAAATATTTGTACTTTTGCAAGCCCTTAGAGAAGGGTTAGTTAATTTTTAACAAAATTTAGGTAGAAAGAAATTATGCCAACAATTTCACAATTAGTACGAAAAGGAAGAGCCAAAATAACCAAGAAGAGTAAATCGGCTGCTTTAGATTCGTGCCCACAACGCCGCGGCGTATGTACTCGTGTTTATACGACTACACCTAAAAAACCAAATTCGGCTATGCGTAAAGTTGCGCGTGTTCGTTTAACAAATGGTAAAGAGGTGAATGCATACATTGGAGGAGAGGGACACAATCTTCAGGAGCACTCGATAGTATTGGTTAGAGGTGGAAGGGTAAAAGATTTGCCAGGAGTTAGATATCATATTGTACGTGGGGCTTTGGATACCGCAGGTGTTCAAGGAAGACTACAATCGAGATCTAAATATGGTGCAAAACGCCCTAAAAAGTAAATCATCAACACTTTTAAAGAGAAGAAATGAGAAAAAGACAGGCCAAAAAGAGACCACTTTTACCAGATCCACGATTTAACGATCAGTTAGTAACTAGATTTGTTAACATGATGATGTGGGACGGAAAAAAATCGGTAGCCTTTAAAGTTTTTTACGATGCAATTGATATCGTAGAAGAAAAGAAAACAGATGACGAGAAAACTGCACTTGAAATGTGGAAGGATGCATTATCTAATGTAATGCCTCATGTTGAAGTACGTAGTCGTCGAGTAGGAGGGGCAACTTTCCAAATCCCAATGCAAATTCGTCCAGATCGTAAGATTTCAACCGCAATGAAGTGGTTGATCGGATATGCAAGAAAAAGAAACGAAAAATCAATGGCTTCTAAACTTGCTGCAGAAATTCTTGCTGCTGCAAAAGAGGAAGGTGCTGCTGTTAAGAAACGTACTGATACGCATAAAATGGCAGAAGCGAATAAAGCATTTTCACATTTTAGATTCTAAGAAATGGCAAGAAATTTAAAATTCACTAGAAATATTGGTATTGCTGCGCATATTGATGCAGGAAAAACTACTACTACTGAGCGTATTCTTTATTATACAGGTG
>CAYYSK010000047.1:0-18102 GCA_964474345.1 uncultured Flavobacteriaceae bacterium | reverse complement strand
CAATGCGTGAAGACCTTACCAATAATGGCTTCACAGAATTACATACAACAGACGACGTACACGCAGCAATGAAGAAAGAAGGAACAACACTTATGGTTGTAAATTCTGTTTGTGGGTGTGCCGCTCGTAATGCACGTCCTGCAGCAGTACATGCTGTACATAACGGGAAAAAACCAACCAATATTTATACTGTATTTGCAGGTGTAGATGCAGAAGCTACAGATTTAGCTCGTAGTTTTATGGTTCCTTTTCCTCCATCTAGTCCTTCTATGGCATTATTTAAAGATGGAGAGCTTGTACATATGTTAGAACGCCATCATATTGAAGGTCGACCTGCAGAGATGATTGCAGAGAATCTTATCGATGCTTTTGATGAGCATTGTTAATAGACTATTTAAAAAATAAAAAAACCACTTTAAAATAAAGTGGTTTTTTTATTTTTACGTTTTAGGTATCACCAAAGTTTATACTGAGCTCGTCGAAGTACGAAAGCATATATTCATGAAAAAAATACTAGCCTATCCATTATCGATTATATATTACCTCTTATTTGGTCTTACATTGGTTATTTTTCATCCAATACAATGGGTAAGTCTACATCTTTTTGGATATCAAGCTCATAAAAAAAGTGTTGATATTCTAAATTTCTTTTTATTGCGATGCCTTAATGTATTAGGAACTCGATTTCAATTTGAAAACGCACATCAAATTCTTCTAGACCAACCTTGTATTATCGTCGCAAATCATCAAGGAACCTATGACATTCCGCCTATTATATGGTACTTGCGCCATCTACACTCTAAATTTATCAGTAAAAAAGAATTAGGAAAAGGAATTCCCAGTATTTCATTTAATCTTAAATATGGTGGATCGATTCTCATAGATCGTAAAGACAAAAATCAAGCTGTTCAAGCCATAAAAGGGCTTACTGAATACTTGAATAAGCATCATCGATCGGTAGTTATTTTTGCCGAAGGAACTAGAAGTCGAGATGGAATCCCTATGCGATTTGCTACAGCAGGATTGAAAACGTTGTTTGAAGCTATGCCAACAGCACTTATTGTTCCTATCACTATAAACAACTCATGGAAATTAAATAAATGGGGCGGTTTTCCTATGGATATTGGAGTCCGTATACATCATAAAGTACACGAACCTTTTTTTGTAAATAGTGCCCCTATAGATACTTTAATTTCTAAAGTAGAAACTGTAGTTTTACAAGGCTTCTCTGAAGTGAGAGAACGTAGGAAATAACAACAAGACTCATATAAAGATGTCATATGACAGATCAACAACTTATAAAAAACACCATTGTTTTTGTAAAAAGAACTCTTACTAATGCCGAAGGAGGACACGATTGGTTTCATATAGAGCGTGTTTATAAAAATGCGTTATTAATAGCTAAAGGAGAAAATGTAGATCATCTTACAATAGCATTAGGAGCTTTACTACACGACATAGCAGATTCAAAATTTTTTAATGGGGATGAGACTATAGCTCCCAAAATGGCTAGTGAGTTTCTTTTAAGTCAAGATACTGATAGTGTTGTTATAGAACATGTAGTTCAAATCATTAAAAATATATCTTTTAAAGGAGGAAATAAAACACAAGTATTTTCTTCCCAAGAATTAGATGTCGTTCAAGATGCAGATCGTCTTGATGCTCTAGGAGCAATAGGGATTGCTCGTACTTTTAATTATGGAGGTTTTAAAAACAGAAAGCTATATAATCCTTCTATTAGTCCTCAATTAAATATGACACCTGAGGAATACAAACTATCAACAGCACCTACAATTAACCATTTTTATGAGAAATTACTACTTCTTAAAGATAGGATGAACACAAAGACAGGACGTTCCATAGCAGAAAAACGCCATCAATATATGGAAGCATTTTTAAAACAATTTTATGCTGAATGGGATGGGAAGCTTTAGGTATACGCTTTCGCGAAAGCGTACTATAAAACAATCTTTCCTAACGTTACTTTATTTAATTGTCTGAATAGCTTAACAACACGTACATCTCTAGTCTCTTCTGCCGTTCCGAAATTCTTGTATATAGTATACTTCATAAAAGGAGGTAATACGTAATCTTCTTCAAGCCCTAAGTACTGAATATTCACTAACCATTCTCCTGAAGGAGCATCGTCAATTATAAATTCTTCCGTTTGAAATCCTTGTTTTTGTTCGGCTTCAAGGCGTGCTTGGTTTTTTTCTAGATCATGCGTCCATTTATAGTATTTTTTATTTGGATTTACAAATTGAAATTCAAAAGGAACTGATCTATCAGACCAATCAATCACCATCCGAACATCTATATTAAAATCGCTTCTAAACCATTGATTAGGCAAACGCTCATAGTCAATTTTATCTTTGTGCCTTGCTATCAATCTGCTCAACTCACTAATTAGAGGTTTCTCCAAACCACTAAAATCGACTCCTTTTATTTGTTCGCCTAGCATGTTCACGTATAATTCCAAGGCCTTTTCATACGCTCCAGTATATTGGTATATCATAGCCACATCTCTATAAGATTGAGCGGCACTTGGCTCTAATTTAAGGATACGTTCATATACATTTTGAGCTTGCTCATATTCCTTTAAAGACTCATAAATATAAGCTACAGTGCGCAATACTTTCACGTTATTTTTCCCCCTAAGTGTGAGATCACTAAGAATAATCTTAGCCTTTTGAGAATCGTATTTCTTAAAATAAAGAGCCATGTCTACATAAAACTCTATATCTGTTTCATACGCCGCTTTTAGAGCAATATACTTTTCAAATCGAGTCTCTATAGCAGGTATTTGCTGTATTTGTTTAATGTAAGAAGGTAGCTCAACTATGTCATCTGCATTTTGTAAATCAGATTCTTGATAGTCATTCCCTTTTACCAATAAAGACGCTGCTTTATTTTCTTTAGAAAAAGTACTATTTCCTGTTTTAGTTTTTATAATTACTGCACCATCTACCGCCAGACTTCCATAAATATTTGTAGATGCATATGATTTTAGAATAGTTATTTTTTTAATATTATCAACGTCTATAATAGAATTCATCTCAGACAATGATCTTCCAGAAATAAGTGAATTATCTACAACATAAAGAGGTTCTCCGTCATCATTAGTACCGCCAAAAGTTAATCCACTTTGACGTACGATAAGTTTGACATCATTTCCTTGGCCTAACACTTGAATTCCTGCAAATTGTCCTCTAAGGACGTCACTAAGAAATTGATACTGTGGTTTAATATCTTTCCCCTGTAAAGAATTAATAGCATATCCTACCTTGTCTTTGTCTTCTTTACCATAAGCAGTTTCTACAACTTCTTTTTCTTTTGAGTTTCCTTCTAATACTACCTCTTCTAATAGCTCATTTCTAGGTATTAAATTAATCAAGAGTTTTGCATCTACATCCTGAATAAGTTCTCCTTTAGGGTACATCCCTAAATATGAAAAAACAATAGCATCTCCCTTTTTTGCAGGAATAGTAAAGCTCCCGTTGGCATCTGAGGTATATTCATCAAAAGAACCCTTTTTAATGATAGAAGCTCCCTGAATAGGGCCTTGAGGGCCTGTAATGGTTCCAGAAATTTGAGTACTGATATCCTCATCAAATTCTAGAGAATTTAGTTCTTCTAGATAATCATTTCCTTGTACTTCTAAAGATTTAGTTGAAGGTTTTTCCTTGTCAATGCCCGATTTAAGCTCAATTATAACGGCACCTCCGCTAGCAACAGCGCCATAACTAGATGTCGAACCTAATCCTTTTAATATGGTAATACTTTCAATATCCTGTGCATTAACATCTGGTATTCCTCCAGAAATTGGACTGACATTCCCACTTTGACTAAAAATAACTCCATCTATAACAACTACAGGAGGTTCGGTGCGACCTCTAAATGTTCCAATATTAATAAAAGCGCCCGATATTCCTGTAACACGTACTCCAGAAAATCGTCCATTAAGTATATCTAGTAAAGAGTTCTTACCTGCTGGAATATCTTTACTACCTAGGTAATGAGATGCAAACCCATAAGAATCTCTGGATACTTTACCTGTACCTGTAGTAATTAATTCATCTTCCTCTCTTTTCTTTCCTGTAAGTTTTACTTCTTTGAGTATATCATTTTTAGGAATAAGTTCAATATCTTTAGGTGTCTTAAGATCATTTACCATAAAACCAGCAGTATGCATACCTAGGTAGCTAACATGAATTTGGTCTCCTAAACTTGCAGGTATGGTAAAACGACCATCAGCCTTAGAAGTATATTCATCAAGAGAGCCTTTTTTAATGATAGAAGCCCCTTGAATAGGGCCTTGAGGCCCTACAACCTTACCCTCTACGACACTCTTATAATCTAAATTTTTATTGGGCAGTACAGTGAGTTGTCCCTTATCATTAGTTTCTTTAATTAGTTCTCTTTTTGCACTCAATAAAGTTCCTTGCTCATTAGAAACAAGTCCTGTACTATTTAATACATTGAATTTACCTGAAGTATATGCTACTAACCTGTCTAAGTATTGAGCATCGTTATTTACTTTTTGAGAGACAATAACGTTAACAGGTATTTTCTGATTAACGTCCAGCGTACCAAAAAGGGGCATCCCATTTGAACTCAATATAACAGCATCAGTTCTTGCAATATCCAGCACATCATAATTAGAAGATCCATTATATATAGGTGAACTTACGCTTTCGCGAAAGCGAGTAATATCTCCATTCTTAATAGAAATACGTTCTTCACTTCTCACTTTATTATCAAATACTACAAGTCGTAATGTTATTTGTTTATACGCCGAAACGTAATTTTGCACATATGCAATTTCAGCCTCTGTATCTCTATCTCGCATATCTTTAGAAACATCCCAAAAAACAGTGACCTCTTTAATAGTCTTTACTTTTTGTTTTTTTGAAGAAGGTTGTAATTCTATTTTACTAGATATATTGAAAAGCGTACGTACTTTTTCTGAATCTAATTGTAATGATTCATAACCCTTAGCTCCTACAATCAGTTTACTTTCTGAATTTAAAACTTCATGGTATTTTCTATAATTAAAAAAGCCCTTGGTATTTGTAATTTCACCAATACCTTGATTATTTATCCCTACGCGCGCTTCTGCAATAGGTTGTTTAGTATCAGCATCTATAACTGTACCTCGAAATACTGTTTGAGCTATAGTAGTTACACTACATAATAAAGTGAGAACTATAAAAAGAGATGTGTAAAAAGTTTTCATAAGCGATGATGGTTTACTATATACTGAATAAATGTATATATACATTGATCATTTACTAAATATAAATAATAAAACACTACTTCTAGTGTATACCGATAGATACTTACTTAGAACATGGATTCACATATTTTAAAACACTAAATAAATACACCTTATTACAACAAGAACTCGTCAAGTTTTGCTTTTCCTATATCTGAGGTAAGTTTTATAACTTTCACATCTTTACGCTCACTTGGAGTTCCATAATCTCTATAGATCGTATATTTAAGATATGGAGGAATCGTCGTAAACGTTTCTTCTCCTAAATATTCAATATTGACCATCCATAGTCCATGAGGAGCATCGTCTATAACAAACTCTTCTGTTTGAAATCCAGATTTCACTTCTGCTTCTAGGCGTTCTTTATTCTCAAAAAGTGTATGATTCCATTTGAAATATTTCTTATTTGGATTGACAAACTGAAATTCAAAAGGAGCTTCTCTGTCAGACCATTCTAAAACCATTCGTAAGTCTAGACTATAACTATCAAATAACCATTCTTCAGGAAGTCTATCAGTATTTATTTTATTTTTATGCAGAGAAATTAAATGTAGTAATTCATGTCCTAAAGGTTTATCTAGTCCAGAAAAATCGACTCCTAAAATTTGTTCTCCTAACATATTGATATATAATTCTAAGGCCTTATCATAAAACCCAGCATCTTCATAAGCTTTTGCAAGATCTCTGTATGATTGTGCTTCTCGAGGCGCAATACTTGTGATACGTTCATACAATTTTAAAGCATTGGTATAATCTCCTGCACTTTCATATAAATAAGCTGCCACTCGTAATACTTTAGAGTTTTTTTGAGCAATTTCAACAAGTCGCGATCTAATTGTTACCGCTTTTGCCTTATCTAAAGGTTGAAAATACAATGCCATATCTATAAAAAAGGCAGCATTGGTTGTATTTGCTCTGGAAAGGTTTTGATACATCTTAAATTGAGCATCAACACCTTCAATTTCTTGTATTTGTTTTACATAATTAGGTTTTAGTACTTCCAAATTAAGTTCTGCTACTTGTTCTGTATAATCATTACCTTTTATAAGTGCAGTGTCAATAATTTCTCCGTCTGAACCTCGTGCTGAAAAAGTTTTTGTCTTCACAATAAAAGCACCTCCAGAAGCAATTGAGCCGTATCTTATAGAAGCTTGGCTTGATTTTAAAATAGAAATTGTTGCAATATGTTGAGGGTCAATAAAGTTAGGAACCTCATCAAAAATAGATCCATCTACGATCCAAATGGCAGGTTGAGAACTATTCCCTCCTCTCCCTCCTCTAATTGTAAAAGAGGCGTCATTCCCAAATCCATTAACCTGAACACCTGCAAAACGCCCCCGTATTATATCAGTAATAGATTGTGCGCTAGGACTTATATCCTTGCTAGTTATAGAATTCGAAGAAAAGCCTATTTCATCTACACTTTTTTCTCCAAAACCAGTATCCGATTTTTCTTTACTTTTTCCTTTTTTCCCTTTTAAAATAACTTCATTTAAAAGTTCGTCGATAGGTTTCATTTCTATCGTTAATACATCTGTGTTTTCAACAAGCATTTCTTTGGGGTGCATTCCCAAATACCGTATTTGTAATACGTCTCCTACTTCTGCAGGCACTACAAAACTTCCATCTGCTTTTGAGGTAAATTCTTCTAGGTCACCTTTGATAATAATATTTGCTCCTTGAATTGGACCTGTAGATGTTTTTATAATTCCGTTAAAAGAGGAAGAAATCGCAACTTTTTTATCTTTAAAAGCAATCCCCTTTTTAATTTGATCAATACTTTCTACTATAGTAGCTTCTGATAAATTTACATAACTTCCTGATGTATATGTTGCTAGCGATCTTAAAAATTCATGATTTGCTCTTGAAAGACTACTTACTACATAAAAAGGAATATCTCTATCTCCTTGCCATTCTCCTAAAACGGCTTCTCCATCAGATAATAAGATTACTGTATCGTCATTACCCGTTGTAAGTATATCATACGCAGTAGTTCCCTCATAATGTATAGTATTTACAGCTTGTTTTAATGTTGTGATATCTTTATGTATAGAATATCTTTTTGTTGATATAATCTTCTCATTAAAAATAACAAAAGTGACATTTACCTCTCCTAATTCTTCAAAATACGTTTTTAGAAATTCCCATTCTTTTTTAAAATCTCTACGTTTTGAAGATAAAGATGCATCCCAAAAAATCTTTATGTTTTTTTGATCTGAGAATGTAGGCTTTGTTATAATTTCTGCATTTTTTGTTAAATAAATTTTACTAGACTTATTAAAAAGACTTCTTATATCACTTCCTCTCAATTCTATAGTTTCATAACCAGAGGCACTAATTCTAAGTCGAGAAGCATTCCCAATTGTTTGGTGATATCTACGATAGTTAAAGAGTCCTGTTTCTCCTGTAACTACACCTACTCCTTGACCAGTGATTCCTATCTTAACATTAACAATAGGAGTTTTTGTTTCTTCATCTAAAATCTTCCCTCTAAAAACTGTTTGTGCTGTGAGTGTTTGTAAAAACACTATAGCAATAAGTCCAATAGTTAAGATGTTGTATTTCTTTTTCATGCCCTAAAAATACATTAAGCATTCTAATATGACAAAACGAGTACTCATAGATCTTATAGATTGTTAAAAAGCTCTAATTGTCCTTTATTAGTCTTTATGAATAATTTTGTGTTTAAAGGAGGAAGTTCTTTTCCTTTTAAAAAACGATTTCTCCCTATAGTAAATTGTCTATGAATTTGAGTTGCGTACTGTCCTTCTCCTTTCATACGTTGTCCAAATCTTGAATCATTTAATTGCCCTCCATGACAATCTGCGATTTGATTCAGGACTTTATCTGCTTTATCAGGCATCACCTTCCGAATCCAATTTTCAAATATACCACCTATAGCTCCATTAAGACGAACAATTGTATATCCAACTTTAAGAGCACCTCTATTTGATACTTCTTTTATTAATGGAAGAATCTCATGAGTATTAATCCCTGGAATCATAGGTCCAGCCATCACCATTACTGGAACTCCTGCTTTAGTCAATCGTTCTATCGCATTTAATCTTCTTTGTATTGTTGCCGTTCTAGGTTCCATAAGACGACGTGTTTCTTCTGATAAGGTAGTGACTGAAAAAATAACACGGCACAATCCATCTTTAGCAAGTTCACTTAGCAGATCAATATCTCGTTCTACCAAAACATTTTTAGTAATAATTCCAACAGGATGCTTATACTTCAAAAAAATTTGTAAAAGTTGTCGCGTGATTTTCAGTTTTTTCTCAATAGGTTGATAACAATCTGTATTTCCTGATAATACAATAGTAGCTGCTTCCCAAGGCGAACTTTGTAATTTCTTTTCAAGCAATTGTGCAGCATTCTTTTTGACCAAAATCTTTTGTTCAAAATCTAATCCAGCTCCATATCCCCAATACTCATGACTGTTACGTGCATAACAATAAATACATCCATGTTCACATCCTTGATAGGGATTTAAAGAATATCCCATACCTACATCTGGACTGGTTACTTTATTGACAATAGTTTTAGGGAAAGTGTCTATATAAACAGTTTTAGGGTTTGTTGGGGATTCGCTTTCGCGAAAACAATATTCCAAGAAATCATCACGCATTTCTTCCTCATGCTTAAAAAAGCGATTGGGTACATGTATCTGAGCGCCACGGCCTTTTATGGATTCTTTCATTATAGTTTTCGCGAAAGCGGAAAAATACCCGCTAATTTTTCATATTATAAAATTGGAATAATATCAAATTTATGGAATATTTCCTATTTTTAATGTGTTGATAGAATTATTTAACTTTAAAAAATAATCTTTCTATTATGAAACGTCGTTCATTCCTTAAGAAATCTGCTGCAGTTAGTGCAGCTTTTACAATTGTTCCTAGTTTTGTTTTAGGAGGAAACCATATTGCCCCTAGTGACACTCTATATATTGCTGCTGTAGGGGTTGGTGGACGTGGCGGTGGTGTTGTGAGAGAACTTACTGAGCATGGAAATGTGAAGTTTGTTGCCTTATGTGATGTGGATGATAAAATGGGTGCAGGTAGTTACAAATTACACCCTAACGCAAAGCAGTATCGCGACTTTAGAAAAATACACGATAACCACCTTAATGATATAGATGCTATCATGGTGGGAACACCAGATCATACACACGCGACAATTGCCTTACCTTTTATGCGTGAGAAAAAACACACCTATGTAGAAAAACCTCTCACGCATAACATTTATGAGGCACGTCTTATGGCAGAAACTGCTGCAAAACAAGGTATCATCACACAGATGGGAAATCAAGGAGCTTCTGGAGATGGAATTAGGATTGCACAAGAATGGATCAATGCTGGAATCATAGGAAAAGTACATCGTGTAGATTGCTGGACCAATCGCCCTGTATGGCCACAAGGGTTTAAACACATTACTAAAGAGCAACCTATTCCAAGGCATTTAGATTGGGATTTATGGTTAGGACCTGCTGCAATGCGTCCATATAATGAGAATTACCTTCCTTTTAAATGGCGTGGTTTCTGGGATTTTGGAACAGGGGCTATGGGAGATATGGGATGTCATATCATGGAGACTCCTTTTAAAACCTTAGACTTAGGTTTTCCATATGAAGCAGAAGCAAGTTGTACTACTATTTGGTCTGGAGATTTTGTAGAAGCCGATTATTCTGAAGCGTGTCCACCAAGTTCTATTGTTCGATTAAAATTTGATTCTCCTACACAAGGTGATGTTTCTTTAAATTGGTATGACGGAGGCATTATGCCAGATCTTCCACCAGAATTAAAAGATAATGAAGCTCCTGGTAATAATGGTGGGGGAAGTATTTTCCATGGAACAGAAGGTATTATGATTACAGATACGTATTCTGGAAATCCTCGTTTGCTTCCTAGTGAACGTATGAAAGATTTTAAAAGACCTGCAGAAACAATTGCTCGTGTAAAAACGTCACATGCTGGTGAATGGGTTGAAGCATGTCTTAATAACAAACCAACCTCTTCTCCTTTCTCTTATGGAGGACCGCTTACAGAAGCTGTACTTATGGGGAATCTTGCGATAAAAGCCTTCCAATACAAAACACTTAAGGAAGGGAAGAAAGTAGGAGATTGGGATCCATATCAATATCCAGGACGTCGTACTATAAAATGGGATGGAGCTAATATGCGTGTGACTAATTATGATGAAGCTAATGCTTGGGTAAAACGTACGTATCGTGAAGGATGGGAATTATGATAAGTAGTCAGTAGTTAAAATTATGAAATGGATTCTATTTTTTGCAATAATCACCTTATTTTCTTGTGATAATTCTTCTAAGGATATTAATGGAACTTATATTTCTGAACGTCCTTCAAAAATTGAGCGTATTGGATATTTTATAAATCACAATGCAAAAAAATCTATTAAAGGTCAAAAATTAGAATTAAGAAAAGATAGTTCCTATATATATTATACTTGCGGACATATTTTTGCTGGTAGTTGGAGTGTTTCCAATAATAGACTCGTCTTTAATGAGATTTCAAAACAATGGAAAAACGATAGTCTTAATAAAATCAACTATCCATTTGGGAAACCTGCTGAGAACTTCTTTAACTTTTCTATTAAAAATGATAAGCTTGTAAGCTTTTTTAAAGGAAGTTTATCTGACATTAAAATGATAAATCAACTTATAAAGGTTAAATAAATAAGTTTATAATCCATAGTAAATATAAAAGTCATAGAAATAACTTCTATCGGTTTTTAGACAACATTATTTAGTTAATATCTGGATTCATCTTTATAATAAATTATATATTACCTGTGAATATTAAATGCCTATTTTTATTTAATATTATTAAATCTGAAGTTATGCTAGAAAATATTTCAAATATAGGTACGGTTCTAAACAAAACAGAACAAAAAAACATCAAAGGAGGGATCTGTCAAAATACCTTTTTAAATGGTTGGGGTGAAGTAGTTGAGGGTCAAACTCGAACAAATGACACTCACCATTCTATATAACTAAAGAGCATAACATATATGATTAGTATGATATATGTTATGCTTCCTTTTTTAAGAACTATTCTTTTTTAGAATTTATCATTCCTTTTTCAAAATCTTTGCTTTATTCTTAAGACCATTCACTATAATTTCTGGATCTCCATATAATTGAAGTGTAGCAGTATCTTGAGCATACAGCTCTATATGTTCTTTTACTTGTATATAGGCATCAGAAGACTCTGAAAGTGTAATAACAGCCTTATTCATAGTTCCTTCTTTTGCATCTAATTTCCCATTATTATCTACTTTGACTGTTGCATTTTCTATAGAGCCATCTAATGTAAACCTCGATGTATCACTAAGCTCCATATCTATAGTTTCTACTAAGAAGTACCCTTTAAGATTTGATCTTCCATCGGTAGTTACTTTACTGCTTTTTGATGTTGCTTTAATGGTTCCTTTTGCATCACTAAATAACTCTATATTGATGGCTTCTGTATACTCTAAATCAAGATCAAATGCTGATGATTTTCCGGCAGTTACAAGAATACTTTCTCCTTTTAGAAGTTGGTCTCCTTTTACCTTTGCATCATTGTTTAAGTGAATCTCGGCAATAGTTGCTACAGTGAGTGCGATTTTAAATTTTTTCTTTTTTGTAATACGATGTGTAGCAAATATCTTAAGTGTATTATCTTCTACACGAAACTGTATGACATCTATAAGATTATCATCTGTCTCAATAGTATATAAACTTTTATTCCCTTGATCTAATTCAATCTCAAAATCTCCATCGATATCAATAGTATCAAAAGATTCCTCAATTTCGACTTCTTTTAACGTGACAATACCAGACCCTTTAATTTTTGGAAGTTTCTGCCCAAACATAGATGTACTTATAAGGAATAGGCTTATGATATAAAAAGTTCTCATAGTTAATAATAGATAGGTTAGTCTTTGTTATATTGAGGTTCCGATTATTTACCTGGAAAAGCAGCTTTACGCTTTTCTAGAAATGCGGTTGTTCCTTCTTTAAAATCTTCAGTACCAAAACACGTACCAAATGCATCAATCTCTGCTTCAAATCCATTAACACCATCTGTAAATCCAGCGTTAATAGCCTTTATACCTTCTGCAATAGCTACTGATGAATTACGCATAATTTTACTTGCTATTTTTTGAGCTAATGATAACAATTCTTCTTGAGCTACAACATGATTTACCAGTCCATAATCTAATGCTGTATTTGCATCAATCATTCCTGCTGTCATAATCATTTCCATAGCACGTCCTTTCCCTATAAGTTGTGGTAAACGTTGTGTTCCTCCATATCCAGGAATCACACCTAAAGAGACTTCGGGTAATCCCATACGTGCATTATCACTAGCCAATCTAAAATGAGCAGACATCGCTAATTCAAGTCCTCCTCCTAATGCAAATCCATTTACAGCTGCAATGACAGGCGTGCTTAAATTTTCTACAAAATCAAATAAAAGCTCTTGTCCTTTTCTCGCAAGTAAAGCTCCTTCTTTAACAGAAAAATCTGCAAACTCAGAAATATCTGCACCCGCTACAAATGCTTTTTCTCCAGAACCAGTAATGATAATCACTTTTGTAGACATATCTTGATCTGCTATCTCAAAAGCATCATGTAATTCGGCAATGGTTTCTTTATTTAAGGCATTTAATTTTGAAGGTCTATTAATTGTAATTGTTGTAATACCATTTGTATGATCTGAAAGGATATTTGTATAACTCATTCTTTTTAGTGTCTACTCGAGCGCAGTCGAGAGTTTTTAGTCAAGGCCAACCTCTTTATAAAGGTCTCGACTGCACTCGACCAGGCAATGACTCTATTTTTTAATAATTATTCTTTAGGAAAAGTAACCGTAAATACAGTTCCTTTTCCTTCTTCAGATGTAAAAGTAATACTTCCATTATAGGTTTCCATAATATTTTTTACCATCGCTAACCCAAGTCCCATTCCACTGGTTTTGGTTGTAAATTTAGGTTCAAAAATTTTGGATTTATTTTCTTTTGTAATTCCCAATCCATTATCACTAACTGTAATTTGAACATTATTATCTATGGAAGTTACATTTACAAGTATTTCTGGGTTTTCTGTGTTTTTTGTTGCCTGAATAGCATTCTTCACCAGATTTGTTACTACACGTATCAATTGAGTTCTATCAAACTTAGCAAGTATTTCTTTATCCGCTTTCGCGAAAGCGATATTACGTTCTCTAAAAATATCTAACGCCAATTTTACAATCTTAGGAACATCCAATGTTTCACTTTGCTGGGCTGGCATATCTGCAAAATTAGAAAATGCAGAAGCAATACTACTCATTGTATCTATTTGTTGAATAAGTGTATTACTATATTCCTTTATTTTTTGATTGATTTCTGGATCTTCAGGATCAAAACGACGTTCAAAACTCTGCACAGTTAATCGCATAGGTGTCAGCGGGTTTTTAATCTCATGTGCAACTTGTTTTGCCATCTCACGCCAAGCTGCTTCTCGTTCACTTTGTGCAAGCTGGGCAGCACTTTCTTCAAGCTCATCAATCATCCCATTATATGCAGAAACCAACGTTAAAAGTTCAATAGGAAGATTTTGCGTATCTACCTTTTTGTTACGTTTATCCAACTGAGTTTCTTTTATCTTTTCTTCAATAGCCTTTAATCGTTGAGTGATATATCTAGCCAAAATGAAGGCAAGAATAATGGCTGTAATAAATACAATAAGAGCAACCACTCCCATACGAAAAAGAAGCTCACGCATCTCTTTATTTATAAAGGATTCATTGTCTTCATATTGAATTTGGAGAATCGCTAATGGTTTAAATCTAGGGTCATTAATATATGAATATGAAAGTTGTTGAGGTATTTCTGCCTCTATACGTTCTACAAATCTTTTTTCTATAACAGAAGCTTCCAATGTATCAAGTATACGTTGCGGAATGGCTTCCTTAATTGGGCTATTAAATAGTTTTTCTGTAGAAGAAATAAGAGGTTGTCCTTCGAGGTCATATAAGGTTACATTTTCTCCATGAATACGGGCAATTTCAAAAATCTCATCTTGGAATATAAATGGTATTCTATCTGTGAGTAACAAAAAAGTAGTTGCTTTAAGAGTCCGGTCTATATCTTTTTTGATAGCATTCTCTTTACGTTCTAGACGATCCTTATTGTAATCTTTTATTTGCTCTCTATACTGGTAATAAGTAATTCCTGCAATTAATGCAAAGGCAATAACTACCAATAAAAACATAGAGGTGAAAATGCGAAAGCCTAAAGATTTACTATTAAAATTCAACATAAGCAATGTATCAAATATCGTGCTAAAACAATTGTTGTTTAAGCGTCAGGGTTTTTTTCCTGTATTTTACGGTATAGTCGTATCCCAAGCATTAACAACACACCCAATCCTATAATACCTACTACACCATACACCCAGTTGGTAGCACTTTTTGTAACTGCTAGAAAAACTATAGCAAATAAAATAAGAGTCGCCCCTTCATTCCAAATACGCATAAACTTAGATGTATATTTAAAAACTCCATTTTGAAATTGCCTGTATATACTCCATGTTTTAGCATGATAGATATATAGCAATATCACAAATACTAATTTTATTTGCATCCAAGAGTATTCTAATAATGTTGGTTGTATATGCAACATCAAAAAGGCAAATAAAGAGCACATTATTAATGATGGAGCGGTAATGATCTTCCAAAGACGCTTAGCCATCAACCCAAGTTGTTTTCCTAAAATTTCACGATCTGGAGAAGGTTTGTCATTGGCTTCTACTTGATACACAAAAAGGCGAGGCATATAAAAAAGACCCGCAAACCATGTGACCATAAAAATAATGTGAAGTGCTTTTATATAAAAGTAGTAGTCTTCCATAGGGCAAAGATACGTGATCGCTTTAGGAATAAAAAAAGCCTTCAAATGAAGGCTTTATAATTTTAGGAGTTGTAAATATTCTTAGTTAAAGAAGATATTGAATCCGGCATTAAATCCTATAATATTATTTACACTTCTTAAGTTATTATCATTATTATCTCTGTTTTTAGTAGAAGTAGAGTTATATCCTACTCCTAAATCTATAGAAACAAAATCATTTAGTAAAAAAGCGACACCTCCATTAAAAGCATATGTAAATATTGAATTTCTAGTCTCTGAAGAACTTACAACATCATCTCCAATAAAATCGTTATCTGTTTCTGTTTTTGTAGATCCTATACCAAAAGAACCTTCTAAAAAGGGTCTAATATTTGTTTTTCCAAAATAATAACGCACAAATGGAGAGGCTACAATAGAGGTTTGTCTACTTTCAAAATCAGAATCATCAGCTTTAAATTTACCCGTAGTAAATGCAACTCCTGTTCCTATAGCTAAATTATCAATGACAAAATACCCAGCACTTGGCGCTATTGAAAAGAAGGTATTCGTCCCTATATCTATATCATCAAAATTATCTCCTTTTACCTTTGAACTTGTACTTGAAAAGTTAAAACTAGAACTTCCTCCAATAATGAAATTACCCTTTGTCGTTGGCGAAGTAGTACCCTCATCATCAGATTGTGCAAAACCTGTCACAGAATAAAAGAAAAGACTTAAAATGAATAGCGTTTTTAATGTTTTCATGAATTGAAATAAATTAGAATAGTTAATAAATCAACCAGTATATGTTACTGGTTTTCTGGCTATAAGTATCAAATCTGATTAAGATGTTACATATTCACAGTAAAAATCCTCGGGGCAAGTCAACGAGGTATTTATACGAAACTGAATTTTAATTTCGAGGCAAGCCTCGGGGTATTAAACCCTCCTAGAATAAAAAACCCAGCTATAAGCTGGGTTATATCATTTGTATTCTAAATTTCTGTCTTAATCCTCTACAAAAAGATACTTCAATTGTAAATTATTAAAATCTGTATTAAACTGCGCCACCTCAGCATCTAGCATCGTGTCAAAAGCTTCTAGTTGTTTTGTAATTGCTGCAGAGAGCTCATTTTTAACAGCAATATCCTGATCTGTAGGTCCAAAATCTCCCATCCCCACAAGACTATTTAAATGCCCTAATTTATTAGTCAATCTAATTGGAAAGTTTAGTGGATCTTGACCTGAACGGTTTTTTGTTTGGTATAATTCTTTTTCTATTTTACCAAATTCTTCTTGCATCGTTTTTGCCTTCTCGCGCAGATCAACTGTACGTGTATCGTCTTTATATTGTGTTTCAAATGCTTTTAACTGTGCATTGATTTTTCTAATCTTTTTAATACTTTGATGTGCTCGATCTACCGTTTTATTTATATCGGAAATAAAATCATGTTGTCTTTGCATATCGACTAAAGTAGCTTCTGCATTAGGATTTGGTACTATTGTAAAAGATTGCATTTGTTGTTCTCCATTTACATTAAGTGCTACTTTATATTGTCCAGGCACCGCTTTTGGTCCATCAAGACTTGCCCACCATAAAATCATTCCTTTAAGACGTTCTGCGCCATCTGTACGTGTATTCCACGCAAATAGATTTCCTCCTTTTTTAACTTCCAATTGGTCTTTTTTCTCTTTTGCTCCAGTGCTATAAGATTGTAATGTATCTCCTGCCACCGTCATATAAGTAAGTGATACTGTATCTTTCTTTTTGTCAAAACTTTTAAGATTAAAATACGTCATCACACCACTAGGATGATTTGTTCCTTCAGTAAGGCTTCCTGAACGACTGCCTCCACCCATACGATAAGTGTTTTTTGGTTTAAATAAGTGGTTTGTTCCCGCTTTCGCGAAAGCGGACTGATGTAGCATCCCCAAATCATCAATAATCCATAGACTACGACCTTGTGTTGCTACTATAAGGTTATTATCCTTAATTGTGAGATCAGTAATCGGAACAATAGGAAGATTTAATTGGAAAGATTTCCAGTTTTTTCCGTCATCAAAACTGATATACATTCCTGTCTCAGTACCTGCATATAACAATCCTTTTTGCTTTGGATCTTCACGTAAGACACGTGTAAAATGTTCTGAAGGAATTCCATTGGTGATTTTTTTCCATGACTTTCCATAATCAGTTGTTTTGTATAGATATGGCGCAAAATCACCAGATTTATAGCGTGTTCCTGCAACGTAAGCAGTTCCTTCATCAAAAGCGCTAGGTTCTACACTATTGATCATCATCCATTCTGGCATTCCTTTAGGGGTTACATTATCCCATGTTTGACCTCCATTACGACTTACATGTACTAATCCGTCATCACTTCCTACCCAAAGCAATCCTTCTTTAAGTGGAGACTCGGCAGCAGCAAAAATCGTACAGTAATATTCTACAGATGTGTTATCCTGTGTGATTGGTCCTCCAGAAGATTTCATTTTTTCTGGATCATTGCGTGTTAAATCTGGACTGATTACGCGCCAACTTTGACCTTCGTTTTCTGTCACATGTACGTTTTGCGAAAAAGTATACATACGATTAGGATTATGTTTACTAAAGATAATAGGGAAGTTCCACTGGAAACGATATTTCATATCTTCTACTCCATGTCCCATTGGATTATCTGGCCATACCGAAATAGATCGCACTGTGTTCTTCTCATGATTTACCCTAGTTAAGAAACCATCATAACTTCCTCCGTAAACAATCTCATTATTTTCTGGATCTACTGCAATATGTGCACTCTCACCTCCTGCAGTACTTTCCCAATCGTTTTCAGAGATACTAAAGCCTTCTGTTCTATGCGGAATACGGATGGTACTATTATCCTGCTGTGCTACATAAATACGGTATGGAAATGCATTATCTGTTGTAACTCTATAAAACT